>CALNAL010000383.1 GCA_937874445.1 uncultured Acetobacteraceae bacterium
CCGTCAGCCGACGCCGTGGCCCTTGAGCCAGGCGAGGGTGCGCTGCCCGCCGTCGGTCGCGGCGGCGGGGGTGTAGGAGGGGCGGTAGTCGGCGTGGAATCCGTGGCCGGCGTCGGGATAGACCACCATCTCGGCTTCGGCCCCGGCCGCCTTCGCGCGGGCGATGGCGGCCTCGGCGTCGGCGCGCGGGATGGAGGCATCCTGGCCGCCGAACAGGGCGAGCAGGGGGCAGCGGATCTCGCCGGCCACGTCGAGGGCGGTGCGCGGCTGGATCGCGGAGCGGGCGCCGGCGAGCTGGCCGTACCAGGCCACGGCGGCCTTCAGGCGCGGGGTATGCGCGGCGTAGAGCCAGACGTTGCGCCCGCCGCGGCAGAACCCGATGGTGCCGAGGCGGCTGGCATCGCCCCCGTTGGCCACGGCCCAGACCAGGGTGGCGTCGAGGTCGGAAAGCACGGTGGCATCGGGTGCCTTGAGCACGACGTCGGGCATCAGGCGCGAAAAATCGGTGAGTTTCGAAAAATCCACGAGACGGGCGTAAATCTCGGGCGCCACCGCGAGATAGCCGGCCCCGGCGAGGCGGCGGCAGACGTCCTTGATGTAGTCGTGGACGCCGAAGATCTCCTCGTTGACCAGCACCACCGGAAAGGGCCCCGGCCCCTCGGGGCAGGCGCGATAGGCCGGCAGGGCCCCGTCGGCGACGGGGATCTTCACCTCGCCGGCGCGCAGGCCGGTGGTGCCGGTATGGATCGCCTGGGCCTCGACGCGGGTGGTGGCAAGCGTCAGGCCGGAGGCGAGTCCGGTCGTCAGGAAGTGGCGGCGTTCCATCGGGAGGGGCCTCCAGGAAAAACGTGGGGGGGCGGCCAACGAGGCGCCCCCCCGTCAGGCGGCTGGCGTGGGGTCAGGCCACGGCCTTCTTGAGGTTCTCGTCGAGCTTGGCGAGGAAGGCCTCCGTGGTCAGCCAGGGCTGCTCCTTGCCGACCAGGATGGCGAGGTCCTTGGTCATGGCCCCGCTCTCGACGGTCTCCACGCAGACCCTCTCCAGCGTCTCGGCGAAGGCGGTGACATCGGGAGTGCCGTCGAAGAGCCCGCGATAGGCGAGGCCGCGTCCCCAGGCGAAGATCGAGGCGATGGGGTTGGTGGAGGTGGCCTTGCCCTGCTGGTGCAGGCGGTAGTGGCGGGTCACGGTGCCGTGGGCGGCCTCGGCCTCGACGGTGCTGCCGTCGGGGGAGAGCAGCACGGAGGTCATCAGCCCGAGCGAGCCGAAGCCCTGCGCCACGGTATCGGACTGCACGTCGCCGTCGTAGTTCTTGCAGGCCCACACGAAGCCGCCCGGCCACTTCAGCGCGGAGGCCACCATGTCGTCGATCAGCCGGTGCTCGTAGGTGATGCCGGCGGCGGCGAACTTCTCCTTGAATTCCGCGTCGAACACCTCCTGGAAGAGGTCCTTGAAGCGTCCGTCATAGGCCTTGAGGATGGTGTTCTTGGTGGAGAGATAGACCGGCCACTGCTTGGCCAGGCCGTAGTTCATGCAGGCGCGGGCGAAGCCGCGGATGGATTCGTCGAGGTTGTACATGCCCAGCGCGACGCCCGCGGCCGGGAAGTCGAACACCTCGTGCGTGATCGGCGCGCCGCCGTCGGCGGGAACGAATGTCATCGTCAGCTTGCCGGCGCCGGGGACGACGAAATCGGTGGCGCGGTACTGGTCGCCGAAGGCATGGCGGCCGATGACGATGGGCTTGGTCCAGCTCGGCACCAGGCGGGGAACGTTGCGGCAGATGATGGGCTCGCGGAAGACGGTGCCGTCGAGGATGTTGCGGATGGTGCCGTTGGGCGACTTCCACATCTTCTTGAGGCCGAATTCCTTCACGCGGGCCTCGTCGGGGGTGATGGTGGCGCATTTCACGCCGACGCCGTACTGCTTGATGGCGCGGGCGGACTCCACCGTCACCTGGTCGTTGGTGGCATCGCGGTGCTCGATTCCCAGGTCGTAATATTTCAGGTCGATATCGAGATAGGGAAGGATCAGCTTGTCCTTGATGAATCCCCAGATGATCCGGGTCATCTCATCCCCGTCCAGCTCGACGACCGGGGTCTTCACCTTGATTTTTGCCATTGGGCCCTCTTGCTTTTATCGGACGTGCCGGTGCGTGGACGCGTCCTCCTTGGATGCCGCGCTTCTGCCATCGCGGGATGCTCCGCACAATAGATAGATGTTCCTCATCCGCTCACAACCTCTGGACGCTTGGCGGAAGGGCTTTGCTCGGGCAATTTCGCGGCCATGCGTATCTATCTTGCCGGTCCTGACGTGTTCCTGCCTGCCGCCGCCCGTCGCGGCGCGGCGCTGAAGAAGGCCTGCGCGCACTTCGGTCACGAGGGCGTGTGGCCGCTGGACCCGCCGCCGCAGGCGCCGGCGGCCTGGGCGGCGCTGCCGGAGCCGCGGCGCATCGCGCTGGGCAACGAGGCGCACATCCGGTCCTGCCAGGCGCTGGTGGCCAACCTCACGCCCTTCCGGGGCCCCAATGCCGACCCCGGCACGGCCTTCGAGATCGGTTTCGCCCGCATGCTCGGCCTGAAGCTCGCGGGCTGGACCAACGACCCGCGCTGCCTGGCCACCCGTACCCGCGCCTGGCTCGGCCCCGCCGCCCGCCGCGACGGGGATGCCTGGCGCGATGACGAGGGGCTGCTGGTGGAGGATTTCGGCCTGACCGAGAATCTCATGCTGGAAGGGGCGATCCTCGCCAGCGGCGGCTTCATCGCCCGCGCCGAGACGGGCGCCAGGTGCCGCTGGGACGACCTCGCGGCTTTCGAGCGCTGCCTGGCCGCGCTGTGAAGGGAAGGAAGTCGTTCTTTTCTGAAAAAAGAACCAAAAGACTTTTCTATTTTTGGTTCTCTCTGTGAATTTTGCGCACGTTCTTAACTAATAAAGCATTTTTGCTTCTTTTTCTTCAAAAAAAGAAGTGCTTTCTTCCTTCCGCCCGCTCCGCGCTATAACGCCGCCATGGAAGCGGGTTTTCCCTGGCTGCGGCCGCGGCCCGAGGGGCTGTTCTGTGCGCCGGGCGGGTTCTTCGTCGATCCGGTGCGGGCGGTGGAGGTCGCGGTGGTCAGCCACGCCCATTCCGACCATGCC
>CALNAL010000384.1 GCA_937874445.1 uncultured Acetobacteraceae bacterium
GGTCACCCCCTGCATCATGGTCACGATCTGGAAGGTGCTGGCGGCGTCCACCACCTGCGGGCGCGTGTCGGGGCCGGGCGGCGGCCGCGCGGGGTCGGCGCAGGCCGCGTCGCAGGCGGCGATGGAGGGCGCGCGCCACAGCACATGGCCGTCGCGGTCCTGCACGGAATCGATCAGCGTGGGCACCACCGCGCGCCCGCCGGCGGCCAGGCCGGCGTAGGCCCCCGCCTCCTTGAGCGGCGTGGTCTCCACCGCGCCGAGCGAGGCCGGCAGCACGCGCGGCATGTTGTCCACCTCGTGGAAGCCGATGGCGGTCCTGGCCACCGCCTCCATGCCCACGGTATTGGCCACCCGCACGGTGACGAGGTTGAGCGATTTTTCCAGCGCGATGCGCAGCGGCACCGGGCCGAGGAAGTCGAACTCGTAGTTGTTGGGCCGCCACTGCCCGGCCGCGCCCTGGTCGAGCACGAAGGGAGCATCGAGAAAGCGCTGCGAGGGCGAGAACCCGTTGGCCAGCGCGGTGAGATAGACGAAGGGCTTGAAGGAGGAGCCGGGCTGGCGGTTGCCCTGGGTGGCGCGGTTGAACTGCGAGAGTTCGAAGCTCCACCCCCCGGAGAGGGCGAGCACCCGCCCGGTGGAGGGTTCGAGGGCCACCAGCGCGCCCTGCACCAGTGGAATCTGGCGCAGTTGCAGCCGCTCGGGCCGCGCCGGGGTCTTCCCGGCGGCCGGCTGGGCGGAGGCGATCTCGACCATCACCACGTCGCCGGGCTTGACCACGTCGGCCATGCGCCGCGGCGTCGGGCCGAGGGTGGTGCCGGGCGGCGGGGCCACGGCGCCGGCCGGGATGTGCACCGGCCGCGCCCAGGAGAGGTCGGAAAGCGCCATCGTCATCACCCGCTGCGGGGTGGCGGCATCGGGGTCGAGCACGCCGAGCTGCGCCTCGGAATTGGTCTCCGCGAGCACCACTGCCAGACGCCATGGCGCCAGCATCCCCGCCGGCCGCGCCACCTGGCCGAGCAGCGAGGGCCAGGTGCCGGCGAGCGCCGGTCCGGCCTCGAGATGCGTCACCGGTCCGCGCCAGCCGCCGCGGCGGCGGTCGTAGCGCATCAGCCCGTCGCGCAGGGCCTGCTCGGCGGCCGCCTGCAACGTGGGGTCGAGCGAGGTGCGCACCACCAGCCCGCCCTGGGTGGTCTGGTCGGCGCCGAAGCGGTCGATCAGGCGTCGGCGCACCTCCTCGGCGAAGTAGTTGGCCCCGGGCAGCACCTCGGGGCGGCGGAAGGCGGAGAGCCTGATCGGCTCCTCCTTGGCCGCCGCAGCCTGTGCGGCGGTGATGACGCGGTCCTCGGCCATGCGGTCGATCACCCAGTCGCGCCGGGCCTTGGCGGCATCGGGATAGCGCAACGGGTTGTAGTTGTTGGGCGCCTTGGGCAGGGCGGCGAGGAAGGCGGCCTCGGCCACGTCGAGCTGATCCAGCGGCTTGTTGAAGTAGGCCTGCCCCGCGGCGGCCACGCCGTAGGCGCTCATGCCGAGGTAGATCTGGTTGAGGTAGAGCTCGAGGATGCGCTCCTTGGGGAGCGCCTTGTCGAGGCGCAGCGCCAGGATGGCCTCGCGGGCCTTGCGCGCGAGCGATACCTCGTTGGAGCCCAGCAGCATGTTCTTGGCGACCTGCTGGGTGATGGTGGAGGCGCCCACCGGCCGGCGGTGGCCCCAGGTGGCGAAGTCGGTCAGGGCGGCCCGCATGATGGCCATCGGATCGACGCCGGGGTGGGTATAGAAGTTCTGATCCTCCGCCGAGATGAAGGCGCGCCGCACCAGCTTGGGGATGGCCCGGTAGGGCACGAAGATGCGCCGCTCCGTGGCCAGTTCGGACAGCAGGCTGGAATCGGCGGTATAGACGCGGCTCATCACCGGGGGCTGATAGCTGCGCAGCCCGTCCACGTCGGGCAGGCCGGAGGCGAAGCGCTGGTAGGCCACATAGCCCACCACCGCGCCGACCCCGCCGCCCAGCACGGCCAGCCCGGCCAGGGCGCCGAAGATCCAGCCCAGCACCCGCAGCGGGCGCGCGCGCTTCCGCGGCGGGCGCGGCGAACGCGACGGATGCGGCGAACGTTCGTCCGGGCGGCGAGGGACGAGCCGCTCGCCAGCGGTCAGCTTGTCGGTCATGCGCGCCTGTTTACACCACTCTGCGGTTCCCAGTCATGGGGGTCGTCGGTCATGGGCTGTCTCTTATACACATC
>CALNAL010000385.1 GCA_937874445.1 uncultured Acetobacteraceae bacterium
GCAAGGAAGGAAGGTGTTCTCCTTTCGGGAAAGGAGAACCAGGAAAGCTTTATTCGTTAAGGGTTCCGCGGATGGGGCACGCGCGGAGCCAAACGAAGGAAGTCCTTTTGCTTCTTTTCCTTCAGGAAAAGAAGACTTCCTTGGCTTCCCTTCCCGGGGGAACGCGCGGCCGCCGTGACGACATGCACGGTTGATCCGTCCGCCGCCTCTTCCCATACTGGCGGGCCGGCCGTTCCGCCGGCGCGACGAGCAGCGAGGATTCCGCGGCATGCGCAATTTCGACGAACTCTCCGAGCGTGAAATTCTCGCCCTCGCCATCAGCAGCGAGGAGGAGGACGGCCACATCTACCTCGACTTCGCCGAGGGGCTGCGGGCGGATTTCCCCGCCTCGGCGCGGATGTTCGAGGAGATGGCCGGCGACGAGGATCAGCACCGCCGCTGGCTGATCGAGCTCTTCCAGAAGAAGTTCGGCGAGCACATCCCGCTGATCAAGCGCGAGCACATCCGCGGCTTCGTGCAGCGCAGCCCGGTCTGGCAGCTCCAGCCGCTCTCGCTCGACAAGGTGCGTCGCCAGGCCGAGGAGATGGAATACGACGCGCACCACTTCTACCGCCGCGCCGCCGAACGCGCCTCGGACGCCTCCATCCGCAAGCTGCTGGGCGACCTCGCCGCCGCCGAGGCCCAGCACGAAAGCGCGGCCGAGAAATACCTCCACGAGAACCTCACCGAGAGCGCCCGCGCCAACGAGGCCGAATCCGCCCACCGGATGCTGGTGCTGCGCTTCATCCAGCCCGGCCTCGCGGGGCTGATGGACGGCTCGGTTTCCACCCTGGCGCCGATCTTCGCCGCCGCCTTCGCCACCGGGAGTTCGTGGAATGCCTTCCTCGTCGGCCTGGCCGCCGCGGTGGGCTCGGGCATCTCCATGGGCTTCGCCGAGGGGCTGTCCGACAACGGCTCGCTCACCGGTCGCGGCGCCCCCCTGTTCCGCGGCGTCGTTTGCGGGCTGATGACAACGCTGGGAGGGCTCTTCCACACCCTTCCCTTCCTGATCCCGCAGTTCCATATCGCCACTGCCTGCGCCATCGCGGTGGTGGTGGCCGAACTGGCAGTGATCACGTGGATCCGGTGGAAATACATGGAGACCCCGCCGGTGACCGCCGCGATGCAGGTGGGCTTCGGTGGCGCCCTGGTGTTCGCCACCGGCATCCTGATCGGCGCCGGCTAGCGGGTACCGATCAGGCGCGACCGGCCAACGACAATAGAGCTAACGACAATAGAGCCATAGAGATAACGGGGAATCATGAAGCTATCGGGAGACGTGGCGGAGCCCGGGTTCCGCTACGACACGACGACAATCGTCTTCCACTGGTTGACGGTGGTGCTGGTGGCGCTGCTGTGGACGAGCGCGCAGACCATCGACTTCTTCCCGCGCGGCGACGGGCGCGTACCAATGCGTTCGACGCACATCCTGATGGGCGTGCTGCTGATCTGCGTGGTGGGGGCCAGGCTCGCCTGGCGCGCCGGCAGCGGACGCCGCCGGCCGTCTCCGCCCGACCTGCTGGACCTCGGGGCGCATCTCACCCACTACCTGCTCTACGCGATGCTGGTGGTGGCGATGCTGCTCGGGCTCGCCAACGTCTGGGTGCGGGGGGATGTGTTCTTCTTCCTCTTCCAGGTGCCGGCCTACGACCCGGGCAACACCGCATTGCGCCATCTGGTGGAAGACCTGCATGCCTACGCGACCAACGGCATCGTGATCGTCGCCGGCGTGCATGCCGTGGCGGCGCTGTTCCACCATTACGTGCTGCACGACTCCATCCTGAGGCGCATGCTGCCGCACTGAAATGACCGCGACAGCCCTCCCGCAGGCGGCCCCCGATACGGGGAAGGCCGGACTCGCCGCCTTTTTGTCCGACCGACGGCTGTGGCTGATGGTCGCCTTCGGCTTCCTGGGGGGGCTGCCGCTTTCACTCTCCGGCTTCACGCTGCGCCAGTGGCTGGCGGAACGGCAGATCCCGCTCGCCGCCATCGGACTCACCGCCAACATCGGCCTGGCCTACACGCTGAAGTTCCTCTGGGCGCCGCTGCTCGACCAGCTGAGCCCGCCCTTCGGCCTGGCGCGCTTCGGCCAGCGGCGCGGCTGGCTGCTGCTGATCCAGCCGCCGCTCGCCGCCCTGGTGGTGGCCGAGGCGCTGAGCGGGGCCGGCCCGCTGGTGCTCACCCTGAGCACCGCCGCCCTGGTGGCGCTGCTCTCCTCCACCCAGGACATCGCCATCGATGCCTGGCGCATCGAGATCTTCCCCCCCCGGCTGCAGGGCGCGGCCCTGGCCGGCTACGTGTGGGGCTACCGGGTGGCCATGCTGATCTCGGGGGCCGGGGCCATCTACATGGCGAGCTTCTGGGGCTGGACCGGCTCCTTCCTGCTGGTGGCCGGGCTGCGCGGATGCGGCGCGGCGAGCACCC
>CALNAL010000386.1 GCA_937874445.1 uncultured Acetobacteraceae bacterium
CTGCCGGCTGGAGCATGACATCCCCCGCCACGCCCGGCAGCCTGGGTGGGCGTGCCGGGCCTCACGCTCGCCACCCTGCTGCTGGCCGCCGCCCCCTCCTTCGGCCGGCGCGGCTGGCTCGCCCTCGCGGCGGGGCTGGCGCTGTGGGCGGGCGCCGGCGCGGCGCGGCTGGCCCTGTGCGTGCCCGGCGCGGCGCCGGGGCTCTCGGTGGTGCTGGTGCAGGGCAATATCGCCCAGGGCCAGAAGTGGAACCGCGCCCTGGTGGATCGCATCTTCACCCACTACCTCGCCCTCAGCCATGCGGCGACGGCGGCCCTCCACGGCCCCGCGGTGGTGGTCTGGCCCGAGACCGCCAGCCCCTACCGTCTCGGCCAGGATGCCAGCGCCCGGGCCGCCATCGCCGCGGCGGCGGGAGCGCCGGTGCTGGCGGGCAGCGTGGATTTCACGCCCCAGGGACGGCCGCTCAATGCGCTGATGGCGATCCTCGGCGCCGGGCCGCCGGTGGCCTTCTATGACAAATGGCACCTGGTGCCCTTCGGCGAGTACCAGCCCGACTGGTTCCCCCTGCCCATCCAGGTGGTGCCCGGCGGCGGCTTCGCGGCCGGCACGGGGCCGAAGACGCTGCACGTCCCCGGCCTGCCGCCGGTGGGCGCGCTGATCTGCTACGAGGCGATCTACCCCGCCCAGGTCGTCGACGAGGCCGACCGCCCGGCCTGGATGGTCAACGTCACCAACGACGCCTGGTTCGGCAACTCCAGCGGTCCGCGCCAGCACCTGGTGGCGGCGCGGCTGCGCGCGGTGGAGGAGGGGCTGCCGCTGATGCGCGCGGCCAATACCGGCATCACGGCCGGATTTGACGCCTTCGGACGCGAGCTGGGGCGGATCGGCATGCGCAGGAGCGGCACGCTGGTTCTCTCCCTGCCGGGCGCGCTGCCCCCGACGCCGTTCTCCCGCTTCGGGCTGGCGATTCCGCTGACGCTGGCGCTGCTGGCGGGAGGCATCGGGGTGTTGTACAAAAGATCAAAAAAATCTACATAATCTAAAAATTGATATCGTCTCGGGTGGCTCTTTTCCTCTTCTTGACGATCCTGGGTTGTGGCGTTAACGTCTTTTCAACCTTCTGCGAAGGGCGAGAACGTCCTCTCTCGGGTGGCAAGGAACGATTTGGCAATGGTTGACTCCGGTGATTTTTCGTATCGTTCCGGGCACACCGGCGGCCTTCCCGCGGCCACCGGGGGAAAGGAAAACCGTGCCAATGCAATCGATGTACATGTCGGTTCGCGCATTCGCATGCGGCGGACCCTGCTGGGCATGTCTCAGGAGCGGCTGGGCGAGGCTCTCGGGCTGACCTTCCAGCAGGTGCAGAAATACGAACACGGCGTCAACCGGGTCGGGGCCTCGCGCCTCTACGATCTCTCGCGCGTGTTGGATGTGCCGATCAGCTTCTTCTACGACGATATGCCGGAAGGCGTCGGCGGCATTGCCGGGGGAGGCCAGCGCGGGGGGCTGCTGGGCGGATTCGCCGACGCGCAGGCTCCCTTCGGGGGCAGCGACAGCGACGACACCCTCAGCCGCCGCGAGACCCTCGAGCTGGTGCGCGCCTACTACCGCATCGGTGACGCGGCGGTGCGCAAGCGGGTCTTCGAGCTCATCAAGTCGCTCGCCCCGGACGTTGCCGATTAGAGCGCGATGACGTTTGGCGGAATCGCCGAATGTCTGAATCGCGCGAGGAACAAAAAGCAGGAGCGGGAGGCGGGAGCCAGCGCGAGCGCTTCCCGCTCTAGGGCGTTGCGCCCGGGTTTTCGCCCAGCAGGCGCCGTTTCTGCTGAAGGAATTCCGCCTCGGTGAGCACGCCGCGGTCGCGCAGCGCCGCCAGCTTGCCCAGTTCGTCGGCCACCGAGAACCCCGCCGGGGCCGCCAGGGTGGCCGCGTGCATCCTCTCCGCGATCAGGGTTCGCGCCTTCTCGGCATCGCGCTTGGGGAGGGCCCGGATGAGGATGTTGTCGGTTCCGCCCTTGTTGACCACTTCCAGGTCGGCCTTCAGCATCCCGCGCAGGATGTTGATCTGGGCCACCCGGTCGAATGGAATCGTCATCTTCAATCGTTTGAAATTGTTGAAGATTTCTCCGTGGACGGCGGTCTCCGTGACGCGCAGCTCCTGGCTCCAGCGGCCGCTCAGCAGAAAGCTGCCGCGTGCCCGAAACAGTACGGCCTCGGTCATCATGCAACGTCCCCGGCAGTGCGGGCGGCCGTCTGGCGGTCCGCTCCCCCGAGGCTATCGCTCCCGGCGGGCCGGACGCAACCGGCATGGCCGGGGGGTGTGCCCGATTCCGGCCGCCGGCCGGAACCGAGGCACGCCGGCATCAGTGCTCTTCTTCGCCGGGCTCGGGCTCGATCGCGACATCCACCACGGTGTCGTCGCCGCCCTCGAGGTCGGAGGTATCCTCCAGCACGTCCTCGCCGCCCTCGTCCTCGGTCTCCTCGACCTCGACGTCCGCGTCCTCCAGAGTCTCCTCGGGCGCGGGCTTCGGACGATGCTTTTCCTCGGGCAGCGGGTTGCCGACGGGGCGGCGGACGCGCGGCTGCTCGGCTGGCTGCTCGGTCTGGCATTTCGGGCAGACGGCCGGCTGCTTGTTGAGATCGTAAAAATGGGTACCGCAAGCCACGCAGACTCGCTTGGTTCCAAGTTCGGGCTTCGCCATCGGGTTGCCTCGAAAAACAATTGCGCCGGAAGGCCGGCCCCATGCCATTGCGGGACGCGCCTGTCAAACATCCTCGCGCCGTGCTAAGCGCCCCAGCCATGCAGAACAAGAGTGGACAGCCTTTCTCCTCCCGCCGTCCGGCCGCCCCTCTGGCCGGAACCCTGGCCGTTCCCGGCGACAAATCCATCAGCCACCGCGCCCTGATGCTGGGCGCCCTGGCCGTGGGCGAAACCCGCGTGAGCGGCCTGCTGGAGGGCGAGGACGTGCTGCGCACCGCTGCCGCCATGCGGGCCCTCGGCGCCAGCGTCACCCGCGATCCCGCGGGGACCTGGCGCGTGGCCGGCTGCGGCGTGGGCGGCCTGGGCGAGCCGGAGGACGTGCTCGACATGGGCAACTCCGGCACCGCCGCGCGCCTGCTCACCGGGGTCCTGGCGTCCCATCCCTTCGTCTCGGTCCTCACCGGCGATGCCTCGCTGCGCCGCCGCCCGATGGGCCGCGTGACCGGGCCGCTGGCCGCCTGCGGGGCGCGCTTCTTCTGCCGCGAGGGTGGACGCCTGCCGCTGACCGTGATCGGCGCCGCCGAGCCCCTGCCGCTGGAGCACCGCCTGGCGGTGGCCTCCGCGCAGGTCAAGTCGGCGCTGCTGCTGGCGGGCCTGGCCGCTCCCGGCGAGACCCGCGTCGAGGAGCCCGCCCCCACCCGCGACCATACCGAGAACCTGCTGCGCCATTTCGGCGCCACCATCCGCGTGGAGCCCGAGGGGCGGGGGCGCGTCATCACGCTGGTCGGCCAGCCCGAGCTGCGCGCCGCCGACATCGTTGTCCCCGGCGATCCCTCCTCGGCGGCCTTCCCGCTGGTGGCGGCCCTGCTCGTCCCGGGCTCGCGCGTCACCGTCACCGGCGTCGGCCTCAACCCGCTGCGCGCCGGCCTCTTCACCACCCTGCGCGAGATGGGCGCCGACCTCGTCGTGACCCATCCGCGCACCGAGGGCGGCGAGCCGGTGGGCGACCTCACCGCCACGACCTCGCAGCTGCGGGGGGGCACCATCCCGCCCGAACGCGCCCCCAGCATGATCGACGAATACCCCATCCTGGCCGTCGCCGCCGCCTGCGCCGCGGGGGAAACCCGCCTCTGCGGCCTCGCCGAGCTGCGCGTGAAGGAAAGCGACCGCCTGGCCGCCACCGCCGCGCTGCTGTCGGCCAACGGGGTTTCCGTCCGCATCGCCGGCGACGATTTGATCGTGCAGGGGGGGCGTCCGGCCGGCGGCGCCACCGTCGCCACCCACATGGACCACCGCCTGGCCATGAGCGCCCTGGTCCTCGGCCTGGCCGCCGCCGCTCCCGTCGCGGTGGACGATGCCAGCTTCATCGACACCTCCTTCCCCGGCTTCGTCACTCTGATGAACGGCCTGGTTGCCGGCCCGGCCCCCATCGCTTCCCTGGAGGCTTCATGAGTACCGCCCTGGTCATCGCCGTGGACGGCCCCGCCGCCGCCGGCAAGGGCACGCTGGCGCGGCGTCTGGCCGCCCATTTCGGCCTGCCCTACCTCGATACGGGACTGCTCTACCGCGCCGTCGGCCGTCTCATGCTGGACCGCGCCGCCGACCCGCACGACCCGGCGGCTGCCACTGCCGCCGCCCGGACCCTCCAGCCCGAGGACCTCGCCCGCGCCGACCTGCGCGACCCCGAGGCCTCCGCCGCCGCGTCCGCCGTGGCCGCCATCCCCGGCGTGCGGGCCGCCCTGCTCGACTTCCAGCGCAGCTTCGGTCGGGCGGCCGGCGCCGTCCTCGACGGGCGCGACATCGGCACCGTCGTCTTCCCCGACGCCTCGGCAAAGCTCTACGTCACCGCCTCGCTGGAGGCCCGGGCCCGCCGGCGCTGGCTGGAACTGCACGGGCGCGGCGTGGCGACCGATCTTGAGACCGTCACCGCCGACCTCCGCACGCGCGACGCCGCCGACGCTTCCCGCGCCACCGCCCCCATGAAGCTGTCTCTTATACACATCTCCGAGCCCACGAGACATGCGCAGATCTCG
>CALNAL010000387.1 GCA_937874445.1 uncultured Acetobacteraceae bacterium
AAAGGATGAAGCTTTCCTGGTTCTCCTTTCCCGAAAGGAGAACACCTTGCCTTGCCTGGCTGTCTCCTACTTTCCCTGCCGCCGCCGTCCCCGCCCGCGCCGGACCTTGGACGGGTCGTAGCCCCCTCCTCCCGGCCCCATCGGCTGCGGCCCTTTCGCGCGTCCGGATGCGGGGCGCAGGCTGGCCGCGGCGGCCGGCGGCTCGGGCAGGCCCATGTCGAGCGCCTCGAGGCGGCGGATCTCGTCGCGCAGCCGGGCGGCCTCCTCGAACTCCAGATCGGCGGCGGCGGCGCGCATGCGCTTCTCCAGCTCGGCGATGGAACTCTTCAGGTCCTTGCCGACGAACTCGGCGACCGCGGTGCCCCTGGTCGGCGCCACCGTCACGTAGTCCTGCTCGAAGACGCTCTCCAGCACGCGGTCGATGCCCTTCTTCACCGACTGCGGGGTGATGCCGTGCTCCTGGTTGTAGGCCTGCTGCTTGGCGCGACGGCGGTTGGTCTCCTCGATCGCATAGCGCAGCGAGCGGGTCATGACGTCGGCGTAGAGGATCACCCGCCCCTCGACGTTGCGCGCGGCGCGGCCGATGGTCTGCACCAGACTGGTCTGGCTGCGCAGGAACCCCTCCTTGTCCGCATCGAGAATGGCGACGAGCTGGCACTCCGGGATGTCGAGCCCCTCGCGCAGGAGGTTGATGCCCACCAGCACGTCGAACACGCCCACGCGCAGGTCGCGGATGATCTCGATGCGCTCGAGCGTGTCGATATCGGAATGGAGATAGCGCACCTTCACCCCGTTCTCGCCGAGGTATTCGGTGAGGTCCTCGGCCATCCGCTTGGTCAGCGTGGTGACCAGCACGCGCCCGCCGCGCCCCGCCACGGTGCGGCACTCGGCGAGCAGGTCGTCCACCTGGTGCTCGACGGGGCGCACCTCCACCTCGGGATCGACCAGCCCGGTGGGGCGGATCACCTGCTCGGCGAAGGTGCCGCCGGTGCGCTCCATCTCCCACGGCCCGGGGGTGGCGGAGACGAAGATCGAGGGCGGACGGAAGCGCTCCCATTCCTCGAATTTCAGCGGCCGGTTGTCGAGGCAGGAGGGCAGGCGGAAGCCGAACTCCGAGAGCGTCTGCTTGCGGACCTGGTCGCCGCGCGCCATCCCCCCGATCTGCGGCACGGTGACGTGGCTCTCGTCGACAATCAGCAGCGCGTTCTCGGGCAGGTACTCGAACAGCGTGGGCGGCGGATCGCCGGGATTGCGCCCGGAGAGATAGCGCGAGTAGTTCTCGATGCCCTTGCAGGAGCCGGTGGTCTCCATCATTTCGAGGTCGAAGGTGGTGCGCTGCGCCAGCCGCTCGGCCTCCAGCAGCTTGCCGGTGGTGTTGAAGGTCTCCAGCCGCCCCCGCAGCTCCTGCTTGATGTCGTGGATCGCCTGGGTGAGCGTCGGACGCGGCGTGACGTAGTGGCTGTTGGCGTAGACGGTCACCTGCTCCAGCTTGGTGGTGGTCTCGCCGGTGAGCGGGTCGAACTCGGCGATCCCGTCCACCTCGTCGCCGAACAGGCTGATGCGCCAGGCGCGGTCCTCGTAGTGGCTGGGCCAGATGTCCACGTTCTCGCCGCGCAGGCGGAAGGTGCCGCGCGAGAAGGCGGCGTCGTTGCGGCGATACTGCAGATCGACCAGCGCGCGGGCCAGCGCGTCGCGGTCGATGCGCCCGCCCTGCTCCAGCTTCACCACCATCTTGGCGTAGGTCTCCACCGAGCCGATGCCGTAGATGCAGGAGACGGAGGCGACGATCACCACATCATTTCGTTCAAGCAATGATTGAGTCGCCGCGTGGCGCATGCGGTCGATCTGCTCGTTGATCTGCGCATCCTTCTCGATATAGGTGTCGGTGCGCGGAACGTAGGCCTCAGGCTGATAGTAATCGTAGTAGCTGACGAAGTATTCCACCGCGTTGTCGGGGAAGAACGCCTTCATCTCCCCGTAGAGCTGGGCGGCCAGGGTCTTGTTGGGGGCAAGGATGAGGGCGGGCTTCTGCACCGCCTCGATCACCTTCGCCATGGTGAAGGTCTTGCCCGAGCCGGTGACGCCGAGCAGCACCTGGTCGCGCTCGCCCGCCTCCACCCCGGCGACCAGATCGGCGATGGCGGTCGGCTGGTCGCCGCTCGGCTCGTAGGGGCTGACCACGTGGAAGCGGTGCGTCAGCGGCTTGGCCGGCTGCTTCTGCGGCATGAACAGCACGGGGGCCGGGCGGCTCAGGGTCTGCGACATCGCCAATCTTCTCCTCGGAAGACTAGAGATGGCAGCCCCATGCCCGAACGTCCAGAGGGAAGAACGTTCAGGGAACGCTCAGCCCCGCGCGCCCCCTCCGGCGCGTCGCTATTCCTTGGGCTATTCCTTGGAGGGGGAAGACTTGCTCGGCAGCGGCTTGGGGGCATTCAACCCCGCGAATCCCTGGCTCACCGGAGCGATCTTGACCTTGGAGGCCTTCGGCTTCTTGGCCTCGCGTCCACCGCGGTTCTTCTCTTTCGACATGACGAAACTCCCACTGGCTCAATGTCGGGGCATCGTGTCCCGCCGCCCGCAGCGGACGCCGGAACGCGGGCGCGGTCAAGTCGCCATTCGACGAGGGAGCAAGGCAAGGTGTTCTCCTTTCGGGAAAGGAGAACCAGGAAAGCTTCGTTCCTTAAGTTCCGCGCCTGTCCCAGCCGTGGAGCCAAACGAGCAAAAGTCCTTTTTGCTTCTTTTTCCTTCAGGAAAAAGAAGACCCTAGCCTTCTCCGGACCGGTCCGCCCGCTACTCGGCCGGCACGGCGCGGCGGCCGAGCAGGCGCGGAAAATGCGCCACCGCGGCCCGCCAGTGTCGCCAGCCGCGCCACAGGCCGATGAGAATCGCCGTCACCGAGAGCGTGTCGCCCATCAGCCCCCAGAACGACCCCACGAGCGCGTTGTGGGTGGTCCAGAACGCCTCCGAGCCGAGGAAGCTCAGGCGGATGCTTTGCGGGCGCCGCCGCAGCCGGCCCACCGCCGAAAGGATCTGTCCGCACTGGGCCAGCAGCGAAGGCAGTCCCTGCCAGGTCAGCGCCGTCACTCCGAGGCAGACCACCACGGTCGCCCCCACCGCCAGGGCCCGCCGGCGCGGGTCGGCGATGGAGCGGGCCAGCACCCCCTGGGTCGCGCCGGCCAGGCACATGGCCGCGGCGGTGGTGGCGCCGAGCAGACCGTAGTGCGCCGCATAGAGGATCGAGGAGAGCACCTGCACCGCCAGGATGTGGCGGCGCGATTCGAGCAGCGGCCAGGCGCAGCACGCCCCGAGAGCCAGCACCCCGGCCAGGGTCGCGGGGGTCAGGGTCGTGGGGAAGAGGGCGGCGAGAAAAGAAGTCAGCGTGGCGGACATGGCGGACAACACCGGCTCGGCGTCCCCGGTTCGCCGGGACGCAACTTGCTGAGGCTTTGGGAGAAGTGGGCGGCGGGTGTTAGATCAACGCCCACGCAAACAGTCGCGCGCAATCGACGGGTCTGTCATGAAAACGGTAAGTCCTTGGGTGCATCCTCGCGTCCTCATGACGGACCAGGAGTCGGCCGTGCCCCTTTTTCTCCCCTTCCCCGCTCACTCCTCGGACGGGCGCCCGCGCAGGTGCTTGATGGAGGAACGCACCGCCTTGCCGTGCAGCCGGCGCTCACGCGCGGCCCGGCCGGGGCGCGTCGGCCGGCGCGGCGGGGGCGGAGGCGCGGCCGCGGCACGGATCGCCTGGAGCAGACGCTCCAGCGCGTCGGCACGGTTGCGCTCGCGGCTGCGCCGGCGGTCGGCGGTGATCACCAGCACGCCCTCGGTGGTGAGCTGGCCCACCCGCACCGCCGGCTCGGCCCGCGCCAGCAGCCGGGCACGCACCCGCTCGGGCAACGAGGGCGAGGCGCGCACGTCGAAACGCAGCTGCACCGCCGTCTCGACCTTGTTGACATTCTGCCCCCCCGGCCCGGGGGCGCGCAGGAAGCTTTCGTGCAGCTCCTCCTCGGCGATCGTGATGCTCTCTGTCACCACGATCATCGCGGGGACTCCTCAGGCGTCAGCGCCGACGCAGGGCATCCAGACTCCACGGGCCGGGACCGGCGCAGAATATCATGAGGAACACGAAACAGTAGAGCACCGCCGCATCGCCGCCGTTCAGCGCGGGGAAGAAGCTGCGCGGGAAGTGCTCGGCGAAGTAGCCCACCGCCATCTCGCCGGCGAGCAGGAAGGCCACGGGACGGCTGAACAGGCCGAGCACGATCAGCGCGCCGCCGATCAGCTCGCCGAAGCCGCCGATCCACGAGAGCGAGCCCACCTCGGGCACGCGGGCCAGGAGCGGAAAGCCCAGCAGCTTGCCGGTGCCGTGCTCCAGAAACAGCAGTCCCGCCATGATGCGCAGCACGCTGAGCATGCGCGGGGCCAGAAAATCGAACATCCACAGACTCTCCGTTGCGTCGCGGCGGAAGATCTGGCGCGACGAGCGGGTGCCAACAAGATGCATTTGCAAATAGAGAAAATGCGTTTGCGTTCCGGGAGAGAGGCATGACCGTCCGCTCCCCTCACACGCGCCGCGTCATTGCCCACCAGCGCAGCCTCGGCAGTGCCGCCAGCCAGTCCGCGCTGAGCTGGCTCAACTTCCTGATCGCCCTGATGCAGACGGCCTTCGGGGCGTTCCTGGCGGTGCATCTCGCCGCCTACGGGTGGAGTCGCACCGCGGTGGGGGTGGCGCTGGCGGTGGGCTCGACGGCCAGCATGCTGGCCCAGGTGCCCGGCGGCATGGCGGTGGATGCCGCCCCCTCCAAGCGCGTCGCCGCCGCCGTGGCGGTGGGGGCGGTGATGGCCGGGGCGATGCTGATCGCGCTCACCCCCTCCCCCGTGCCGGTCTATTTCGCCCAGGTGCTGCAGGGCGCCGGCGGGGCGGTGCTGGCCCCGGCGGTGGCCGCCATCACGCTGGCGCTGTCCCGCCAGACCCGGCTGGGTGAACGGCTCGGCAGCAACGTGCGCTTCGCCGCCATCGGCTCGGCGCTGGCGGCGGGGCTGATGGGCGGGGTGGGCGCGGTGCTTTCGCACGCGGCCATGTTCTGGATGGCGGCGGCCTGCGCCCCGCTGGCACTGGTGGCGATCTTTTCCATCCGCCCCGCCGACCTGCGCTGGGCCCGCCACCGCGGCACCCACAAGGGCGGGTGGTATCCGCGCCAGCGCAAGGGACGACAGGATTCGCTGCGCCAGGTCGCCCTGGACGGTCGGCTGTGGCGCTTCGCGGCCTGCATGGCGCTGTTCAC
>CALNAL010000388.1 GCA_937874445.1 uncultured Acetobacteraceae bacterium
GCAGCCTGGTGATCCCCACCGAGATCTATGACGACGAGATCGTCTATTCCTGCGACCAGGAGCTGGCCGCCCGCTGGGGCATCCTGCGGGGGCGGCTGCTGACCAGCCGCACGGCCTTCGCCACCGCCGCCGAGAAGGCCAGCGCCTTCGCCGCGACCGGGGCGGTGGCGGTGGACATGGAAAGCGGACCGGTGGCCCGCGTGGCCCGCGAGCACAACCTGCCCTTCGTCGCCCTGCGCGCCATCTGTGACCCGGCCGGATTCTCCCTGCCGCCGGCCGCCCTGGTGGCGCTCGACGGGAACGGACATATCAAGCCGCTGCGTCTGCTGGCTTCCCTGCTCCGCCAGCCCACCCAGATCCGCGAGCTGCTCGCCCTGGGCCGCGCCGCCGCCGCCGCCCGGCAGACGCTGGGCGGGCTCAACTGATATCCGACTTCGGCGAGCACGATTCTTGCGTTCGGCGAGGCTGGATATGCGCGCGGCTTCCGGGAAGACAGGCGCTGGCGTGCCCCACTTGAACCGACGAAGCCTGAGCCAACGAAGCCTGGGCCAACGAAAAACGGGGGCCGCGAGGGCCCCCGTTTCCGTGGCAGAAGGTCCGGCTCACTCGGCCGGCTGGGACATCGGCTGATCGCCGTGGGCGGCGCGGAAGGAATAGAGTTCCTTCCACTTGATGAGGGCCGCCACGAAAATCACGATGCCAAGGATGAGCATGATGATCGACAGGACGCCGTTCAGCATGTTGTACCCCTTCGAGGCCGTGTTCAGGTAGACGTGGGTGATCATCCAGTATCCGGCCGCGTTGACCGTGACGTAGAGGTAGGCCAGCGGCACCAGGCAGGTGAGCATGTAGCGCCGCTTGTCGGCCATGCGCAGCACCACGGTGGCGCCGACGATCAGCCCGATCGAGGCCATCAGCTGGTTGGACACGCCGAACAGCACCCAGATCGAACCGATGTCACCGGAGCAGACCAGGTAGCCCCATGCGAAGGAGGCGATGGCGCTGGTGATCAGCAGGCCGGGCTTCCAGTCCAGGTTCTTCAGGGGCGGGTAGAGGTCGCCCACGAAGTCCTGCAGCAGGTAGCGGGCGACGCGGGTGCCGGCGTCGATGGCGGTGAGGATGAACACCGCCTCGAACATCACCACGAACTGGTAGAAATACGCGGCGAGGTGCGAGAACCAGGAGATCGAGGTGAAGACGAAGGTCATGCCGACGCCGAGGGTGACGGCGCCGCCGGGACGGCCGTAGAGGCTGATGCCGATCTCGTTGGCCAGCCGCGGCAGATCGACCACCTGCATGCCCATGGTGTCGAAGATGGCCCTGGGCGTGTTGATGGCGAAGTAGTCGGCGGGCATCAGCACGGTGGCCGAGACCAGGGCCATCACGCCGACGATGCATTCGGCCAGCATCGAGCCGAAGGCGACGGGGAGGATGTCGGACCACTTGTCGATCAGCTTGGGCGTGGTGCCCGAGCCGATGAAGGCGTGGAAGCCCGAGATGGCCCCGCAGGCGATGGTGATGGAGACGAACGGCCAGATCGGCCCGGCGATGATCGGCCCGCCGCCGACGAACTGCGTCATGACTGCGGGGAAGTTGATGACCGGGTTGACGAACACCACGCCGATGATCAGCGCGACGAACACGCCGACCTTCATGTAGGCGGAGAGGTAGTCGCGCGGCACCAGCAGCAGCCACACCGGCAGGGTGGCGGCGAAGAAGGCGTAGATCGGCAACGCCAGGCTGATGGTGAAGGAGCTCAGGTAGAGCATCTGGCCGAAGGCGGTGTAGCCCTCGATCTCGTGGCCGGCGGGGCCGGACTGGCCGACCAGATCCGGCCCGAAGATGACGCAGGCCGCGATCGCGCAGATGCCCACCACCGTCGCGCCCTTGAGGTTGCCGGTGGTGTGCTCCCACAGCCCGATGCAGATGGCGATGGGGATCGTCATGCCGACGCAGAAGACGCCCCACGGGTTGGTGGACAGCGCGTTGACCACCACCAGCGACAGACCGGCCATCGTGATGATGATGATGAACAGCATCGCCAGGCCGGTGCAGACGCCGGCCACCGGGCCGAGTTCGCAGCGGGAGACATCGGAGAGCGACTTGCCGCGATATTTCATCGAGGCGAAGAGCACCACCGTGTCATGCACCGCGCCGCCGATGACGGCGCCGATCAGCAGCCACAGGAAGCCCGGCAGGTAGCCGAACTGGGCGGCCAGGATGGGGCCCACCAGCGGGCCGGCCGCGGCGATGGCCGCGAAGTGATGGCCCGCCGTGACCCATTTGTTGGTGGGGACGTAGTTCCTGCCATCCGAAAGCAGATGCGCGGGCGTGGGCTCCGCATCGTTCACTTTCAGGACCTTGTGGACGAAGAACACGCCGTAGAAGCGATAGGCGATCGCCACTGTACACAACGCGGCGATGACAAACGTCAGTGCGTGATTCATGGACGACTGTTCCTTCCGGGACTTTTCTGCAACGGGAGCCGCCCCGTCTCCAAGACTTATCCCGACAGGAGAAGAGTCTAGCACCCCTTCAAGGAATCATGAAGGCTTGTTCATGTTTGAATAGGGTGCTTGTAATGAAATTATGGGTCAAATATGGGTGATGGATTGTAACCATCTTTCCAAATGCCGTGACGATCTGTAACGCGGAGCGCCCGGCGCTTCCGCCCCGGCCTCACTCTTCCTGCCGGATATCCGCCACTTTCGCCCCCGTCAGCCGCACCAGATCTTCCGCCTCCGTTCGGAAGACATGGCTCGGCGAGCCCGCCGCCGCATAGATCGGATGCAGGTCCAGCAGATCCCGGTCGATCACCAGCAGCGGCGGCGCGATATGCCCCACCGGCGACACCCCGCCGATGGCAAAGCCGGTGGTCTCGCGCACGAAATCGGCATCGGCGCGCTTGAGCTTCACCCCCAGCACCTCGCCCACCTTGCGGGCATCGACACGGTTGGCCCCGGAGGCGATCACCAGCGCCGCCTGCCCGCCGGCACGGAAGACGATCGACTTGGCGATCTGCGCCACCGCGCAGCCCACCGCCTCGGCCGCATCGGCCGCGGTGCGGGTGCCGGCGGGGAATTCGCGGATGGTATCGGGGTGCCCCCCGGCCAGCAGGGCCGCGCGCACGCGTTCGACGGATGAGGACTTGCCGCTCATTTGCAGGGCTCCCGGAAAGACGCGGCGTCCCGGAAGCCCTATATCGGGGCGATGGACCCGCTCGCCCTTTATATCCACTGGCCGTTCTGCCTCGCCAAGTGCCCTTATTGTGACTTCAACAGCCATGTGCGTGCGCGAATCGACCAGCGCCGCTTCCGCGCCGCGCTGCGCGCCGAGCTGGCCTGGGAGGCGGCGCGGCTGGGCCGGCGCCCCCTCGTCTCCATCTTTTTCGGCGGCGGCACGCCGAGCCTGATGGCGCCTGAGACCGTCGCCGAGCTGATCGCCGACGCGCGGCGGCTCTTCGCGCCCGTGCCGGAGATGGAGATCACGCTCGAGGCCAATCCCACCAGCGTGGAGGCCGCCCGCCTCGCCGAGGTGCGGGCGGCCGGGGTCAACCGCCTCTCGCTGGGGGTCCAGGCGCTCGATCCGGCGGCCCTGGCGGCCCTGGGGCGCCGCCACAGCGTGGCCGAGGCGCTCGCCGCGCTCGAGTCGGCGCGCGCCCTGTTTCCCCGTCTCTCCTTCGATCTCATCACGGCCCGCCCCGGCCAGACCCTCCCGGCCTGGCGTGCCGAGCTGCGCCAGGCGCTGGCCCTGGCGGCCGACCACCTCTCGCTCTACCAGCTCACCCTCGAACCCGGCACGCCCTTCACCGCCCGGGCCCGGCGCGGCGAGCTGGTGCTGCCTGATCCGGAGGCGGCCGCCGCGCTCTACGAGGCCACCGGCGAGGAGGCGGCGCGCTTCGGCCTCGCGGCCTACGAGGTCTCCAACTACGCCCGTCCCGGCGCGGAAAGCCGCCACAACCTGCAGTACTGGCGCTACGGCGACTACATCGGCATCGGCGCCGGGGCGCACGGCCGCCTGAGCTTCGGCCCCGAGCTGCGCGCCACCCGCCGCCTGCGCGCCCCGGAGGCCTGGGCCGCGCAGGTGGAGGCCCGCGGCCACGGCACCGAGGAGGAGGAAGTGCTCGCCCCCGCGACGCGGGCCCGCGAGGCGCTGCTGATGGGGCTGCGGCTCTCCGAGGGGATCGACGCCGCCCGCTTCGCCGCGCGCACCGGCATCGCGCTCGCCGCGGCGGTGGACGCCCCGGTGCTCGGCCAGGCGCTCGCGGCCGGCTACATGGTGCGCACCCCCGCCGGTCTGGCCGCCACGCCGGAGGGCCGCCTGCGGCTCGACGCGCTGCTGGCGGCGCTCGTGGTGTAATCAAGGGCAGGGAAGGGTTCCTTCTTCGAGAAAAAGGAACCGAAAGAACAAAAGTCCTTCTGCTTCTTTTCCTTCGGGAAAAGAAGATCCTGCTCTTCCCTACCCCGCCAGACCGAGCGCATTGGCGACGAGGCGCCGGCCGAGGGCGGCGGAGGTCATGACGGATTCCGGGTGGAACTGCACGGCGGCCCAGGGGAGGGTGCGGTGTTCCACGGCCATCACCACGCCGTCGTCGGTCTCTGCGGTCGTCTCCAGCTCGGCGGGCATGACGGCGCGGCGGGCGTGCAGGGAGTGGTAGCGGCCCACCGGGAATCTCTCGGGCAACCCGGCGAACAGCCGCCCGCCGAGCACGTGGATCTCCGAGGGCTTGCCGTGCATCGGGATGGCCAGCACGTCGAGCGCGCCCCCGCAGGCCTCCACCATGCCTTGCAACCCGAGGCAGACTCCGAAGGCGGGCAGGCCGCGCCGGCGGATCAGCGCGTAGGTCTCGGCGAGGCCGAAGTCCTCGGGGCGGCCGGGGCCGGGGGAGAGCACCACGAGGTCCATGGCCTGTCTCTTATACACATCTGACGCTGCCGACGAAGGCTTAGGTGTAGAT
>CALNAL010000389.1 GCA_937874445.1 uncultured Acetobacteraceae bacterium
GGCTGGGCCTGGAGGGCGGCGCGCAGGGCATCGAGATCGAAGCGGTGGGAGGCCAGGCTGCCCTGCACCACCAGCCGGGGCGAAACCGCGACGGCCAGTTCCCCCGAAAGATCGGCTTCCGGCGTGGTCACCGCCAGACCGCGGATCAGCAGCCCGGGAGATTCCGCGCGGCCGACCAGGCGCCCGTCGAGCAGGGCCGGACGCAGCGCGGCAAGCAGGGCGCCGGCCGGCGGACTCCCCGGGGCGGACAGGGTCGCCCCGTCGGGGATGCGGCCGGTGATCGCCAGATCGATCCCGTCGCGGCGCCAGGGCACCGGCACCATGCCGTTGAGCGCGAGCGTCGCCCCGCCGGCCTCCGCGGCCACCTCCACCGCCAGCGCGGGCGGGCGCCCGTCGAGCGGCAGCAACGCCGCCAGCGGGCCCAGCGCCGTGGTGAGATGCACCCGCGTGCCGTCCAGCGTGACCTCCGCCTCGCCGCGCAGCTTGTCCTGCAGCGAGGCGGCGGAGAATTCCGCACGGGTCAGGCGCAGGCCCGGCAGCAGGGAATCGAGGTCGGAGTCCCCGAGACGCAGCGCCATCCCGGTGACCTCCGGCACGTCCCCGCCGCCATCCACCACCCGTGCCGCAATGGCCACCTGGCGCAGCGGCGGCAGCGGAACGCCGACCAGCCGGTCGAGGATGGGCAGGTTCACCGTCGCCGCCTCGAGCGCCAGCACATAGCCGGTGCCCTCCAGCGGGTGCATCAGCGTGCCGGAAAAGGCCAGCCGCGCCCCCGGGGTCTCCAGCGTCCCCTTGAGCGGCCAGGGCGCGATCGCCTTGCGGTCCACCAGCCGCGACAACGGGCCGCACTCGGCCTCCAGCGCCAGGTTGAGCCCCTCGTAGGTGGCCCGCCCCGTGACCGTGACCGGCGATTCCACCCCGTACGCGCTGGCCACCAGGCGTTGCAGCTTGAGGGAGCGCTCCCCCGTGTCGTCACTCCAGCGCACCACCCCGTCCTCGATGCGCAGCTCGCGCACCACCGGCCCCGCGCCGGTGGAAGGACGGCCGGAGGGCGCGGGCGTGGTGTCGGTATCCGGGTTGGCGGGAGCCGCCATGGTCAGCGCCTCGCCCAGCAGCCAGTTGGGCGCGCCGTGGGAATCGCGTTCCAGCAGGATCTCGGGCCGCTCCAGCTCCAGGCGGGCGATCTCGACGCGCCCGGCCAGCAGCGGCAGCAGCGAGAGAACCACCTGGACATGCGGCACGCGCAGCATCTCGGGCTGCGAGCCGCCGGGGAGGTTGGCCAGCGACACGTCGGTGATGGAAAGCGTGGGAGTCAACGCCGGAACCAGCCGCAGATGGGCGAGACGCAGCTCCCGCCCCGTGGTGCGGCGCACCGCGGCGATGATCTGCGGACGCCAGGCGTCGGCATCGACCAGCAGCGACGCCCCCACCCAGGCCAGCGTGGGCAACGCCAGCAGGACAACCAGCAGGACGAAGAGAAGGCGCGTGCCCGATCTTCTGCGACGACGAGGCATTCCGATCCGGAAACTGTGAAGACGCTACACTAGACCGGTTCCCCGGCGATCGGAACCGCCGGCACCGGGGCTGGACGAAGCTTCATGCCGGACCGGGGAAGGCCCGGGGAAGGCCCGGGGAAGGAAAGGAAAGGTCTTCTTTTTCCTGAAGGAAAAAGAAGCAAAAAGGACTTTGTTCGTTGGGCTCC
>CALNAL010000390.1 GCA_937874445.1 uncultured Acetobacteraceae bacterium
CGGGTGCGCTGGCCCGACCGCGCCGCCGCCGACCGCCGGCTGGAGCGCGATTCCGGCCTCGCCCATCGCCCCCTCGCCGTGCTGGAGGATCGCCCGGCCGGCACCGAGGGCGAAGCGCTGTGGGCGGCGCACCGGGCGCACAGCCTGGCGCAGATCGGCCGGCTGCGTCTCGGCCCGCCGCATCCCGGCATGGCCCGGCGCGACCCGCGCGCGCTGCGGGCCCTGCTGGTGGTGCTGCTGGTGGCGGGGGCGGTGGTGGCCGGCCCCGAGGCGCCCGCCCGCCTCGCCAGGGCGCTGCATCCCGGCTGGTCGCCGCTGCCGACGCCGCTGGCGGTGCAGGTACAGGCCTGGATCACCCCACCGGCCGCGACCGGGCTGGCTCCGCGGGTGCTGCCCCCCGGGGCCGGCGGCGCCCTCATCTCCGAGAGTGTCCCCGAGGGGGCACGGCTGACGGTGAGCGTCACCGGCGGCCGTGGCACGCCGGAGGTCGCGCTGGAGGGGCAGGCCCTGCCCCTGCGCGCGCTCGACGCCGCGAGCTTCCAGGGCGAGACCGGACTGCATCGGAGCGGCCGGCTGACGGTGCGCCAGGACGGGCGGGCGCTCGCCGCCTGGCAGATCGCGGTGGTGCCGGATACCGCCCCCGAGGTGGCCTGGCCGGAACCTCCCGGGCAGGCCCGCGGGAGCGGCCCGGCCCCGGCGACGCGCCTGCCCTGGCAGGTACGCCATGCCTACGGGGTGGCGACGCTGGAAGCGGAGCTGCGTCTGCCCGGCCGGCCGGACGGCCCCGTGCTGCGGGTGCCTCTCCCCCTGCCCGGCACCCCGCGCGAAGCCCGCGGCGTCGCGCTGCGCGACCTGACGGCGCATCCCTGGGCGGGACTGCCGGTGCGCGCCCGCCTGGTGGCGCGCGACGCGGCGGGGCTGGAGGGGGACAGTCCGGAAGCCGGCTTTCTCCTGCCGGCACGGGTCTTCACCCACCCGATGGCGCGGGCCCTGGCCGAGGTGCGCCGGAACCTGTCTCTGCCCCCGCCGGATGGCGCCGCGGCGGTAGCCCGCCTGGATGCGCTGGCCGGGGTGGATGCGGTCTGGCGCCGCGACCTGCCCGGCTACCTCGTGCTGCGCACGGTGCAGGCGCAATTGCGCCGCACGGTGCAGGCGCAGTTGCGCCAAGGTGCAGACGAGGCGGCGGTGGCCGAGGCGCAGGAAGAGTTGTGGCAGCTCGCCCTCCGCCTGGAAGAGGGCGCCACCGGCCGCACCGCCGCGGCCCTGCAGGCCGCCCGCGAGCAGGCGCGGGAGGCCCTGGAGGCAAAGGACGCCGAGGTCCCCGCGCGGCTGGCGGCGCTGGAGGAAGCCCTGCGCCGCCATCTCCAGGCCCTGGCCGAGCAGGCGCAGCGCTCCGGGCAAGCCGCGCCGCTCCCGGAGGGAGCCTCCCGGCTGGATGCCGATGCGATGCTGCGTCTCGCTGAGCAGGCCCGCGAGGCGGCCCGCCAGGGGCGAACGGAGGAGGCCCGCCAGATCATGGCCGACCTCGAAGGAATGCTCGACACGCTGGCCCGGGCCCGTCCGGGCGCCCGCACGGCGAGCCCGCAGGAGCGCCAGGGCCGCCGGGAGATGGCGGCCCTGCGGGAAATGGCGCGCCGCCTGGAGGAGATGCGCGGGCGGGCCGAAAACCGCCAGCGGAACACGGCGCCCCCGGAGGGACAGGCGCTCGAACGCCGCGCCGACGGCCAGCTCGGCGCGGCCCTGCGGCACGGGCTGGGCACATTGATGGCGCAGCACGCGGACCGGACCGGCCGGTTGCCTCCCCCGCTGGGCCAAGCCGACCTCGCCTTGCGCGAGGCCCTGCGCGCGCTGCATGCCGACGAGGATTCCCCCGCCGCCACCGCGCTCGGCCAGGCCCTCGCCGCGCTCCAGCAGGAACAACAGGAGATGGCCCGGCAGCTCACGCTTCAATTCGGCAGTGCCGGCGGGGCGCAGGGCGGCGCGCAGGAGGGCGCGCAACCGGGCGACTCCCCGGCAGGCGGGGCAGACTCCAGCGAGGCGCTGCCGGGAGAAGACGGCCCCTCCGCCGACGGCCCCCGCGACCCGCTGGGGCGGCCGCTCGGGGCGGACGGCGGGGCGCCGGGCAGCGGCTCCGGCGTGCACGTGCCGGACCGGCTGGAGCGGCGGCGCGCGGCCATCCTTCAGCAGGAGCTGCGCCGCCGCGAGGCGGACAAGACCCGTCCCCGGCCCGAGCTGGACTATCTCGGCCGCCTGCTGCAACCCTTCTGAAGACGCCTCAGAAAGTCACCGCCACGAAGCTGTGTCCGGCGGTGGCCGCCACGGCCGTAACGGCGGTGCTGAGAGGGCTCGAAATCCGATAGGCCTGCCCGGGCGAAAGCGGGATCGAGGTCGCCGAACCGATCGCCGCCGTGGCGACGAAATCGACATAGAGCGTCTCGGTGGCCGTCGGAGGGTTGACGATATCCGCCACCGTGGCGATGGCGCCGGCCTTGAAGACGGTGACGGCCGTGCCAGCGGTGGCGATGCTCGAGGCGAGAGGCGCACCGGGAGTCTTCGCGAGGGTCACGCTTTCGCGCGTGGGCATCGGCGAACCGGTACCGAGAGCGTTGGTCATCCAGGCATAGGGATCAGCCATCCGGGTTTTCTCCATGGGACAAGGGGACGCCGCCGCGCCTGCGCGCAGGGCGCCGAGGAACGGACCCCGGCAGGCAGCCGGGAAGGCCACGCAGGCGAAAAGCCGTGCGGGCACAATTTGTCCCTCGATATAGAGACTTTATTCCTTTACCCGGCAGGTTGCAAGAAAAATTTCCCACACCCCGGACCGGGCCCCGCCCGCCTCAAAGCCGGGCGGAGGTCTCCGCGGGAACCGTATGCAGGGTGCGCAGGCGTTCGAGGGTGGCCTCGATGCCGTCGATGCACTCGAACAGCTGGCGGGTGTCCGGCCGGGCGAATCCCCCGCTGATGGCGGCCTCGACGATCGCGACCAGGGGCGCGGCCGAGCCGTCGATGTTGCAGACCAGGATCGGCTTGTCGTGCAGCTTGAGCTGGCGCCAGGTGAGGATCTCGAAGGTCTCGTCGAGCGTGCCCAGGCCGCCGGGCAGGGAGACGAAGGCATCGGCCATCTCGAAGATCCGCAGCTTGCGGCTGTGCATGCTGTCGGTGACCAGCATGTGCGAGACCCCGTCGTGGGCGACCTCCCAGGCGCGCAGGAACTCGGGAATGACCCCCACCACCGAACCGCCGGCGGCAAGCGCCGAGTCGGCGAGTGCACCCATCAGGCCGATGCGGCCTCCCCCGTAGATCAGGCGCATCCCGGCCTGGGCGATGCCCCGCCCCAGGGCCTGCGCGGCCGCCCGGGCCGCGGGGGCCTGCCCGGCGCGGGAGCCGCAGAAAACGGCGACATTCTGGATTTCTGGCATGATTTTCCCGGACGTTCGCGATGAACCGACGGACAGGTTGGGGGTGGCAGCCGTCGTGTCCTCCGATCTTCATGCATCGCGCGGCAGGAAGGAAGCACAGGAATTGCAGAAATGACGCGGCGGCCTCGCGCCACCGCCGGTTCCGGCGCTTTTCCTCAGGAAATGGAATCCGGCCGCTTCTTTTCCTTCCGCCGAAGCCCCCTGCGCACCACCTCCGCGCTCCCCGCCACCGCGAGTCCCGCGAGAAGCACCACGACGGCAGGTCGCGGCCCGAAGGAGAGGTCGAGATTGGCGGCGAGCACGAGATCGGCACGCGCCCCGGTAGCCAGGGCGTACCACCCGGCTTCGATCCCCGCCCCGGCCAGCGCCGCCACCAGGGCCAGCGGCCACAGCGCCCCTCCCCGCCCGCGCCACCGGCGCGGCATCAGCCGCCACAGCACCAGCCAGCAGGCCAACCCGGCGGCCAGGGCGGCGGAGTCCACGTCGGCCTTGGCCTGCAGGAAGTAGTGCCACAGCATCAGCGCGAGCAGCGGAAAGACCGCCAGGTGCAGGCGCTTCCAGTTGCGTCCGAGCCGGCGCTGCCAGGCGTTAGTGGACGTCACCGCCAGCACCGCCAGCCCGAGCAGGGCCACGAAGCCGATGGCCAGGTAGAAACGCAGCACGATCTCGCTCGCCACCTTCGGCACCGACCATCCCTGGTCGCAGGCGTAGAGCACCAGGTGCGCCCCGGCATAGAGAGCGGTGGCCACGCCGAGCATGCGGCGCAGCCGCACCACGCCGGGCCAGTCGAACACCGCCCGGGCCGGCGTGACGGCGAGGGTGAGCAGCATCAGCCGCACCGTCCATTCGCCGAGGCCGTGCAGCACCTCGGTGATGGGACGCGGGCCGAGCACGCCCTGCGCCCATTGCGCGGCCAGCCAGAGCGCCGGCAGCGGCAGCAGCGCCAGCACGACGGCCTTGACCGGCAGGAAGCGCCCCGCCGGGTCGCGCCAGATGGCTCCTGCGGCGGGGAAACGACTCACTTCGCGGCCGCCGGCTGGCCTGTGGCGGAAACCACCGGAGCCGGCTCGCGGCGGTAATCCCCGGGGATCTCGAACAGCGCTGCGGGCTGGGGCGCATAGCGCAGCTCCAGCGCCTCCAGCCGCACCTGCCCGCCGGAGGAGGCGCGCAGCAGCACGCCATCGTCGGTGAGGCAGAGCACCACGGGGGCGCCGGCGGCATCGCGCAGCTCCCAGTCGGTGCAGGGCCAGCGGTCCACGCGGTCGGGACCGCGGCGGATGCCCCGGCCGGAAGAGGCGCCGGGCAGGGCGGGGGCCGGCCCCTCCAGCACCCGCTTCTTCGCCGGCTCGACGTTGGCCACCTGGCCGCGGGCCAGATCGACCACCATCCACAGCCCCGGTGTCGGAGGATCGATGCGCAGCCGCCCGGTGGCCACCGACCAGCGCTGCCGCTCGGTGAGCATCTCCCACCCGCCGCCGGCCAGGGGGCTGGCCATCATGTAGGTGACATCGACGTCGCGGGTGGGGCGCAGC
>CALNAL010000391.1 GCA_937874445.1 uncultured Acetobacteraceae bacterium
CACATCATCCCCCTCTGGACCTACCTCCGCCACCTCCCCGACCGCGTCGAACGCGCCCTGACGCGACCTCCCGCTCCCAGCCGCCCGCGCCCCTCACGCGCGGGCCGTCATCGTGCGTCCCCCGCCTGGCGCCTGCCCACGTCCCCGGCCTGGCTGGTCCGTGTCCTCGGCTCGGAGGCGGCCTGCTACGCCTCCCAGCTCCGCTATCTCCTCGCCGAGCCGGAAGCGAAGGCCCTCCTGGCCGCCTCTCCCGCCGCCGGGCGCCGCCTCGCTCCGCTCCTGCATGCCCTCACGCCTTCCGAGCGGCCCAGCCCCCATCCCCGGCGCGCGGCGCCTTCTTCCGGACGGTCCGATCCCCCCGTCGCGTCCCGCGCCCGGCATCCCCCCGACCCGGGGGATGACCCGCCCCGCCGATGTCCATCCCCGCCCCGGGTCGTCCCGGTTCGGCCCCCCGTCGCTTGACGGTCCGGGGCGGCTGGCGCTTGCCGATTGGCGCGATACCGGCACGTCTCGTGTTGGCACGCCCGGGCATGACACGCGGCTTGACGGGGCCGGCGGAACCTTCAATGTCCCGCGTCAGAGGCAGAGGAGGGGCGAGCCCGATGGCAGCGGATTGCGGGGCGGAGCAGGCCAGGCGTGCCCTGGCTTGCCAGGGCTACGAACTTTCCGGGGAGCGTGCCGCGGAGGTGGCCGAGGCGGCGGCTCTGATGGCCCGGGCGGCCCGGCGCCTTGCCGCCGACACGCCCTTCGAGGCCGATATCTACGGGTTCGCCACTTTCCTCGCCGAGGCGCGGCGATGAGCGGCGTCGATCCCTCCGCGCTTTCGGCCGGGGCCCTGGCCGCGGCGATTCGGGGCCGGAGGATCTCGGCCGGCGCGGCGCTGGAGGCGATGCTGGCGCGGGTGGCAAGCGTCAACCCGGCGCTCAATGCCGTGCTTTCCGTTGAGGCCGAGGCGGCGCGGGCCGTCGCCGCGCGCGTCGATGCGGGCGCCGTCTCCGGTCCCCTCGCCGGCGTTCCGCTGGCCCACAAGGACATGTTCGATCGTGCGGGCATGCTGGCCAGCTGGGGCGCAAAAATCCACGCGGCCGCCCCGCCCGTGCGGGACGCCACCGTGCTGGCCCGGCTTGCCGCGGCCGGGTCGGTGCGCTTTGCCGCGCTCAACATGGCCGAGTTCGCCTTCGGCATCACCGGGCACAACTATTGCGTGGGCCACTGCCACAACCCGCACAACCCCGCGCATATCACCGGCGGATCGTCGAGCGGCTCCGCGGCGGCGGTGGCGGCGGGGCTGACCCCGTTCGCGCTCGGTTCGGACACGGGCGGCTCGGTGCGCATGCCGGCGGCCTGCTGCGGCATCGCGGGCCTGCGCCCGACCTGGGGGCTGGTCAGTCGTGCCGGTGCGATGCCGCTCGCCCCCTCGCTCGACACCGTGGGGGTGCTGGCGCGCGACGTTGCCGACATTGCCCTCGCCCTCTCGATTCTGGCCGGGACCGATCCCGACGATGCCACCGCGGCGGCGCCTGCTGCGGACTATCTGGTGGCGCCGCGGGCCCCGGTCGCAGGACTGCGCATCGGCATCGATCGCAGCCTGTTCGAAACGATATCGCCCGAGGTCGCGGGCCTGCTTGAGGCCGCTCTGGCGGCGCTGCGCGAGGCCGGCGCGATCGAGGTTGCCGTGTCTGCCCCCGACCTCGAACATCTCGACGGGGCCACGCGCATCCTGATGCTGGCCGAGGCGAGCGCGGTCCACGCGACCTGGATGCATACCCGCCCGCAGGACTATTCCGCGCAGGTCCGGGCGCGGCTGGAAGATGGATTTGCCATTTCCGCCGTGGACTATCTCGCGGCCCGGCGTGCCCGGGCCCGGACGGCGCGGAGCGTGCTCGCCGGTCCCCTGGCGGAGGCCGATGTGATGGTGCTGCCGGTACTCGATCGTCCCGTCCCCACCATCGCCGAAACCGACGTGGGCGGGGGCGCGGCGATGGCCGGGGTCATCAACGGCATGCTGCGCTTCACCCGGCCGGTCGGCTATCTCGGCCTGCCCGTCATGGCCCTGCCGACCGGCAAGGATTCGCGCGGCCTGCCCAATGGATTTCAGGTCGTCGGCCGTCCCTATGCGGAACCCGCCCTGCTGGCCCTGGGCGCGGCCTATCAGCGCGTCGTGGGCGTGCCCGCGCCGGTCACGCCGCGGGGATGAGTCACGCGGCGCTCACCGGGGCCATCTGGTGAAGGGATTGGCGATCAGGTTGGCATTGTAGTAGCGCGGATCGCCGGTGACCTCGGAACCGATCCAGGCCGGCCTGGCGAAGGCTTCTTCTTCGCTCCTGAGCTCGATCTCGGCGACGATCAGCCCCCGGTTCTCCCCGAAGAACTCGTCCACCTCCCACACATGCCCGTCGTGCGGAATGCGATAGCGCGTTTTCTCGATGATGGGCTTTTGGGCGAGGGTCTCGAGCATGGCGTTGCAGTCGGCAGGCGGGATCTCGTATTCGTACTCCGCCCGCGTTGCTCCCACCGTCATGCCCTTGACGGTGAGGAAGGCGCGCGGGCCGACCGTGCGGACCCGCACCGTGCATTCCTTGGCGCTGCTCAGGTAGCCCTGGCGATACGGGATGCCCTCGGCCAGGGCGCGCCAGTCCTCCCCCGTCACCAGGAATTTCCGTTCGATCTCCTTGGCCATTGCCGTCCTCATGCGTGCCGGGGCATTCCGCCTGGAGGGACCAGCATAGCCGTCCCGGCGCAAAAGGCGAAGTTGCGGGCCACCCTGCATTCCACGAGGAGAATTCAGGGGATTCGCGGGGGCGCCGCCCCTTCAGGCAAGGGCCGCGACCGCGCGTGCGATGCGCGAGAGCGCCTCGGTCAGCTCGTGGAGGGAGGTGGCGTAGGAGATGCGGAAATAGGGGGAGAGCCCGAAGCCGGACCCGGGCACGACAGCCACGCCGGCCGCTTCCAGCAGATAGCTGCAGAAGGCCCGGTCGTCGGAGAGACGCGTGCCGTCCGGCGTGGTCTTGCCGAGGACCCCCTCGCAGCTCGCGAAAGTGTAGAAGGCCCCTTCGGGTTTGCGGCAGCGGATGCCCGGCATGGCATTCAGCCGCGAGACCACCAGATCACGCCGCTCCTGGAACGAGCGCCGCCGCTCCTCGACGATTCCCTGCTCGCCGCCGAGCGCCTCGATCGCCGCCGCCTGGGTGATCGAGGAGGGGCAGGAGGTGCTCTGGCTCTGCACCACCGCCATGGCCCTGATCAGCGGGGCCGGGCCGCCGCCGTAGCCCAGGCGCCAGCCGGTCATAGCATAGGCCTTGGAGACGCCGTTGACCGTCAGCGTGCGCTCCTTCAGCGCCGGCTCCAGCGCCGCCGGCGTGACGAAGGTGTGGTTGTCGTAGAGGATGTGCTCGTAGATGTCGTCGGCGAGGATCCACACCTGCGGATGGCGCAGCAGCACGTCGAGCACCGGGCGGTAGCTCTGGGAATCATAGGCGGCACCGGTGGGGTTGGAGGGGGAGTTGAGGAACACCCAGCGGGTGCGCGGCGTGATCGCGCGCTCGAGGTCGGCGGGATCGAGCAGGAAGCCGTTCTCCTCCCGGCACGGAATCGTCACGGGGACGCCGCCCACGATGCGCACGATGTCGAGATAGGAAAGCCAGCAGGGGGTGGGCAGCAGTACCTCGTCGCCAGGTTCGAGACTGGCCATCAAGGCGTTGAAGATCACCTGCTTGGCCCCGGCCGAGCAGGTGATCTCGTCGAGGCCGTAGTCGAGGCCGTTCTCGCGGCTGAACTTCGCGGCGACGGCGGCCTTGAGTTCGGGACGGCCGTCGAGCACGGTGTATTTCGTCTCGCCGCGGTGCATCGCGCGGGCGGCGGCCTCCTTCACCGGTTCGGGCGTGTCGAAGTCGGGCTCGCCGGTGCCGAGGATGATGATGTCGGCTCCCGCCCGCTTCAGTGCCGCGGCGCGAAAGCTGATCTGCAGGATTTCCGAAACCCCGATGGAGGCCACCCGCGACGCGGGGCGGAACTCCGCCCCGTGCCTTCCCACACTCTGGCTCATGCTTGCCGGGGCCCCGTCAGCCGACGTCGAACTTGACGCCCTGCGCGAGCGGCAGGGTGCGGCCGTAGTTGATGGTGTTGGTGGCGCGGCGCATGTAGCCCTTCCAGGAATCCGAGCCGGACTCGCGCCCGCCGCCGGTTTCCTTCTCGCCTCCGAAGGCTCCGCCGATCTCGGCCCCGGACGGACCGATGTTGATGTTGACGATGCCGCAGTCCGAGCCTCGCGCGGAGAGGAAGAGTTCGGCCTCGCGCAGGTCATTGCTGAACAGAGACGAAGAGAGTCCCTGCGCCACGTCGTTGTGCAGCGCGAGCGCCTGGTCGAAGCCGGCATATTTCGTCACGTAGAGGATGGGCGCGAAGGTCTCCTCCCGCATGGGACCGGCCTGGCGCGGCATTTCCACCAGTGCGGGGCGGACGTAGTAGGCATCGGAAGCCTCGGACGCCAGCAGACGCTCGCCGCCGTGCACCACGGCGCCGAGCGCGCGTGCCGCTGCCAGTGCCTTCTGCATCGCCTCGTAGGCCACCTTGTCGATCAGCGGCCCGATCAGCGTGCCCTCCGCCAGCGGGTTGCCCACCGCCACCGAGGCGTAGGCCGCCACCAGCCGCGGAACGAAGGAGTCGTAGATGTCCTGCTGCACGATCAGCCGGCGCAGGGTGGTACAGCGCTGTCCGGCGGTGCCCATCGCGGCGAAGGCGATGGCGCGCAGCGTCAGGTCGAGATCGGCGCTGGGGGCGACGATGGCGGCGTTGTTGCCGCCGAGTTCGAGGATGGCGCGGGCGAAGCGGGCAGCCAGCTTCGGCCCGACGCTGCGGCCCATGGTGGTCGATCCGGTGGCGGAAACCAGCGGCACCAGCGGGCTTTCCACCAAGGCTTCGCCCACCGCGCGGTCGCCGAGCAGCAGGGCCGACAGTCCCTCCGGCGCCGTGCCGCCGGCCGCGTTGTAGCGGCGCACGGCGCGCTCGAAGAGGACCTGCACGGCCAGCGCGGTCAGCGGGGTCTTGGGCGAGGGCTTCCAGACGATGGCGTCGCCGCACACCAGCGCGAGCGCCGCGTTCCACGACCACACCGAGACGGGGAAGTTGAACGCCGAGATGATCCCCACCACTCCGAGCGGATGCCAGGTTTCCATCATCCGGTGCTCGGGCCGCTCGGTGGCGATGGTCCGGCCGTCCAGCTGGCGGGAGAGACCGACGGCGAAGTCGGAGATGTCGATCATCTCCTGCACCTCGCCCTGTCCTTCGGAGGTGATCTTGCCCACCTCGAGCGAGACCAGCCGCCCCAGCGCCTCCTTGGCGGCGCGCAGCTCCTCGCCGAGCAGCCGGACCAGCTCGCCGCGTTTCGGTGCGGGAACGAGGCGCCACTTCAGGAAGGCCGCGTGGCTCTTCTCGATGACGGCACTTGCCTCGGCCGCCGAGAGTTCCGCGACGCGGCCGATGACCTGCCCGTTGACGGGCGAGCGGACGGAGATGGCGCCGCTGGAAAAAGCTTCAGCGGGTACGCCCAGGATTGCAAGGATGCGGGCTGTTTCAGAGGCGAGGTCGAGACGGTCGAGGGGCATCTGCGTACTCACTGATGATGAAGCGTCAGAGGCGGGCGCCGGCCACATGGGCCAGGACGGAGCCGGCATGATAGAAGGCTTCCCGTGCCGCACGGAAGCTCGGGGGCGCGAGCGGTGTTGTCGGCAGCGGTATCGCGGAGTCGTCGATGCGACCCAGGACGTGCTCGGCGAGCACCTTGCCGAAGGCGGTCCCCGGCGAGATCCCGCGGCCGTTGTAGCAGCAGAACCCGACGATGTTGCGCTCGAAGCGGTGGAAGCGTGGCATGACGTTGGGGGTCATGCCGATGCGGCCGTACCATTCGTGCTCGAAAGTGACTGTCGCGAGCTGGGGAAACAGCTTCCTCAGCGCCCGCCGCCCCCAGGCGCTGTGCACCGGCAGGCCGATGCTGTCGAGCGCGCCGACGCTGCCGAACACCATGCGTCCGGCGGCATCGTAACGGTATGAACACAAAACGGTCTTGGTGTCCCAGCAGCCTTCGCGTCCGGGCAGGATCTCGGCCCGCTGCGCCGGGCTCAGCGGAGTCGTTGCGAGATTAAAATAGGGAAGGTAGATCTGCTCCTCGCGGATCGCCTGCCACGGCCCCTCGCTGTAGAAGTTCGAGGTGACCAGCACCCACTCGGCGAGCACGCTGCCCCCGGCGGTCTGCACGCGCCATTTCGTGCCCGCGCGGGAAACGCCGGTCACGGCGCTGTGGGTGAAAATCCGCGCGCCGGCCCGGACGGCGGCCTGCCCCAGGCCGCGCGCGTAGGCCAGCGGCTGGAGCGTGCCGGCCCGGCGGTCGAGCAGCGCGCCGGCATAGGCGCGGGTGCCGACGCGCTTCTCCGTTTCGGCGGCGGAAAGCACCTCCACCGGCGCGCCGTGCGCCTGCCACTGCCGGCAGCGCGCCTCGATGTCGCGCAATCCTCCCGCGCCGACTGCACAGTGCAGCGTGCCGGCGGTCTCCAGCTCGCAGGCGATGGCGTGGCGGCCGATCAGCTCGCGCACCAGCAGCGGCCCGTTGCCGAGCAGGTCGAGGCAGCGCTCTCCGTAGTGCGGGCCGAGCGCGCGGAGCATCTCGTCGGGGGGCACCCACATGCCGGCGTTGATCAGGCCGACGTTGCGTCCGGCCCCGCCGAAGCCGACCTCGCGGGCTTCGAGCAGCGCCACCGAGGTGCCGGCCTCGGCCAGGTGCAGCGCCGCGGAGAGGCCGGTGTAGCCGGCGCCGACCAGCGCGACATCCACCGTGATTTCGCCGGCGAGAACTTCGCTGGGCGGCGGCGGGGGGGCGGTGACCTCCCACAGGCCATGGGAATGCGGATCGTTCAGCATCATGCGGCCTTGGACTGGATGGGGATTCGGACGGGGAGCAGGTGTCCGGAGGACTCCTTAATCAGTCGCAGGTCATGCCGAATAACGACTTCTTTTCATGAGATCATTCTGGCAGAGAATAGGTGCCCGGCCCGGCGATCTCCGCCAGCAGCCAGGCGCGGAAGGTTTGCAGCGGCGGGTAGGCGCTGCGTTCCAGCGGGGAGGCCAGGAAATAGGCCTCTTCCCCGAGGTGTTCGGGCGGGCTGATGGCGACCAGCGTGCCGTCTGCCAGCTCCTCGCGCACCAGGAAATCGGGCATCAGCGCGACCCCGAGCCCTGCAACCGCCGCCTGGGAAATGGCGGAGAACTCGTCGAAAAGCATGCCATGGACGGCAGGGTTGGCGATGTCGTGGGCGGCGAGCCAGCGTTCCCAGGCGTCGGGGCGGGTGGTCAGGTGCAGCAGCGGGGCGCGCAGGAAATCCGAGGGCTGGCGCAGTTCGCAGCGGCGCAGCAGCGCCGGACTGCCCACCGGCACGATGGCCTCGTGCATCAGAAAGGTCAGCTCCGCTCCCGGCCAGTAGGGCCGCCCGAAGTGAATCGCGCCGTCCACCGAATCGCGCCGGAAGTCGAAGGGCGAGCTGCGGCTGGCGCAGTTGAGCGAGATCTCGGGATGGCGGGCGATGAAGGACCCGAGGCGCGGGATCAGCCAGCGTGCCCCGAAAGTGGGCAGGATCGCCAGGTTGAGCGTGCCTCCGTGCGGGTTGGCGCGCAGGTTGAGCGAGGCGGTGGAGATGCGGTGCAGCGCCTCGCGGATCTGGCGCGCATAGGATTCGCCCGCCGGGGTGAGGCGGATGGTCTGTTTCTCGCGCAGGAACAGCGCCACCCCGAGCTGGCGTTCGAGGGTCTGGATCTGGCGGCTGACGGCACTCTGGGTCAGGGCCATCTCGCGGGCGGCGACAGTAATGCTGCCGGTGCGGGCGGCCCCCTCGAAGGCCATCAGCAGCGACAGTGAGGGGAGGAAACGCCGGGGGATCGTCATGGCTATTCCCAAGCAGAATGAACGACAGGGAACTCTGGTCAGGCTAGCATGACCTGCTCCGCCTGGCGAATGTCCGGAACCTTCCCTGTTCAGCCGGGACGCGTGTTTCGGTTTGGCAAAGCAAGGCAAGGCAAGGCAAGGCAAGGCAAGGTGTTCTCCTTTCAGGAAAGGAGAACCAGGAAAGCTTTATTCCATAAGGCTCCGCGCCTGTGTCAGCCGCGGAGCCAAATGAACAAAGTCCTTTTTGCTTCTTTTTCCTTCAGGAAAAAGAAGGCCTTCCCTATCCTCGGGCAGAAAGTGCGAACCGAATCCCGTGTCCCGGGACCCGGAGGTGGCACGGGGTTTGCCTGGAGCTTTCCGCCAATGACGGACGAGGCGCGATGACTCCCGAGATCAGGCTGTTTTCCAACCGGACGCGATTTTCCGCGCACCCGACGGCATCGGTTGCCGATTTTTCCCACGACCGGCTGGCCCGGGCGCTGCGTTTCCATCGCACCATGCCGGGATATGCGCCGACCCCGCTGGTTCGCCTGGAGGGGCTGGCCCGGGCGCTCGGCGTGGCGAGCCTGCACGTCAAGGACGAATCCGCCCGTTTCGGCCTGAAGGCCTTCAAGGTTCTCGGCGGCGCCTATGCCATGGCCTGCCACATTGCGGCGTTAGCCGGGCGCGACCTCGACGATCTTCCTTTCGCGGCGCTGTCGGGCGAGGCGTTCCGCCGTTCCATCGGCGACGTCGTGTTCGCCACCACCACCGATGGCAACCACGGCCGCGGCGTGGCCTGGACGGCGCGCCAGTTCCGCCAGAAGGCGGTGGTCCACATGCCCGCCGGCACCACCGCGCAGCGCCTGGCGGCCATCCGGGCCGAAGGCGCGCAGGCCGATATCGTGCCGATGAACTATGACGAGGCCGTGCGTCTGACGGCGCGGGAGGCGGCGGAGCACGGCTGGACCGTGGTGCAGGACACCGCCTGGCCGGGCTACCAGCAGATCCCGCTGTGGATCATGCAGGGCTACGGCACGCTGATGCTGGAGGCGCTGCGGCAATTGCACGAGGTGCCGCCGACGCATGTCTTCATCCAGGCCGGGGTCGGTTCGGTGGCCGGCATGGTGGCCGGCATGCTCGCCGCGGCCTGGGGCCCCGAGCGCCCGCGGGTGATCGTCGTCGAGGCGGCGGCGGCCGACTGCCTCTATCGCTCGGCCGTGGCGGGCACCGGCGCGCCGGTTGCGGTGGGGGGCGACCTGGCCACCGTCATGGCGGGGCTGGCCTGCGGCGAGGCCAATGTTCTCGGCTGGAACATCCTGCGCGACTATGCCGACGCCTTCGTCTCCTGCCCCGACTTCGTCACCGCGCGCGGCATGCGCGTGCTGGGCAATCCGCTGCCCGGAGACCCCGCCGTCATTTCCGGCGAATCCGGCGCGGTGGGGGCGGGGCTGATGTCGCTGCTGGCGCCCGATGCCGCCGCGGGGAGCGACTCGCTGGCGGGGATGCGGGCGGCGCTGGGGCTGGATGCGCACGCGCGCGTGCTGGTCATCAGCACCGAGGGCGACACCGACCCCGCGCGCTACCGCTCCATCGTCTGGGACGGACAGGTCCCCGGCGCCCCGCACTCCTGAATCCCACACGCCCTCCGGAGAGACCCCATGCTGACCGATGCACGCACGGCGGAAGTCGTCGAGAACTGCCGGACCCTGGTCCGCGAGAAGAGCTATTCCGGCGCGGAAGGCGCCGTCGCCGCCGCCGTGCGGGCACTGATGGCGCGTTATGGCTTCGACACGATCGAGACCGACCGCTACGGCAACGTGCTCGGCGGCCTGCTCGGCAGCCGGCCGGGCAAGACCCTGCTCTTCGACGGCCACATCGACACCGTTCCCGTCGCCGAGGCGAGCTGGACGCGCGAGCCCTGGGGCGCGCAGATCGAGGGCACGCGGATCTACGGCCGCGGCACCTCCGACATGAAGGGCGCCGTCGCGGCGATGATCTCGGCCGCCGGCTTCTTCGCCCACGACCGCAAGCGCGACTTCGCCGGCAGGATCTACGTCTCCTGCGTCGTCCACGAGGAGTGCTTCGAGGGGGTGGCCGCGCGCGCGGTGAGCGCGGCGTGCCGGCCCGACTGCGTGGTCATCGGCGAGGCTTCCGAACTCGACATCAAGATCGGCCAGCGGGGCCGGGCGGAGATCGTCGTCGAGACCTTCGGCAAGCCGGCCCACTCCGCCAATCCCGAGGCCGGCATCAACGCCGTCTACCAGATGACCCGCCTGGTCGCGGCCCTGCAGGTGCTGGAGCCGCCGCGCCATCCGGTGCTCGGCAAGGGGATCCTGGAGCTGACCGACATCAAGTCCGCGCCCTACCCCGGGGCCTCGGTGGTGCCCGCCTACTGCCGCGCCACCTACGACCGCCGCCTGCTGGTGGGCGAAACCCCGGACCGCGTGCTGGCGCCGTTGCAGCGCGTCATCGACACGCTGGCCGAGGGCGACCCCGCCTTCAAGGCCCGGGTCTCCTTCGCCCATGGCCGGGAGAGCTGCTACACCGGCGCCGTCATCGAGGGCGACCGCTTCTTCCCCGGCTGGGCCTACGAGGAGAGCGACCCCTTCGTGCGCCAGGCGGTGGCGGGCGTGCGCAGTGCCGGCCTGGCGCCGAGGATTTTGCAGTATTCGTTCTGCACCAATGCCAGCCATTACGCGGGCGAGGCGGGCATCCCCACGGTGGGGTTCGGCCCCTCGCGCGAGAATCTCGCCCATATCACCGACGAATACGTCGAGATCGACCAGCTCGCCGGCGCGGCGGCGGGCTACTACGGCATCATGGGCAGCGTCTGCGCCGGGGACGGGCGGTCCGAGCCCGGGGCCTGAATCCCGCGCGCCGGGGAGGGACGCCGGGGCCTGTACACTAGAACGTGATCGCCGGGGGAAGACCTGCTGCGGAAGTGCAAACGGGGCGGGATGGGTTCTGACCTCTGAATTACAAAACAGTAATGTGATTATTTTCTAAATTCACCTGACCGCCGCCCAAACAATATTGGCTCGGCGTATGCTTATTGTTACAGAATTTCTGAGAGGACGGTCAGGTCCTGCGCTCGGGCGGTTGTAAATTCTTTAAGTATATTGTCCATATTGGTGGTGTGAATGGGAGAAATGGGCCGTCTGATTACTCATGTTCATTCCGCATTTCACAAAAAGATACGTTGAAGTGCACGGCATGCCGTGACCTGATCCAGGAAACAGGCTATGGATTTGTTCCTGGAAAGACAGGCCGACTGGACCAAGCCGGCGGCACGTTTGCATACGGACGGGGAGGGGACGACATGGCTGAAAAGGCCACGACTGCATCCGGGCACGGCAGTTTCTCGCCGATACAGCTGGCCGGCCTGGTCGGCGGTGCCATCGGGTTGATCGCCATCATGCTGCTGCCGCTGCCGCAGGGGCTGCCCGCGGCCGGGCTCGCCATGATGGGCATCATGCTCTTCGCGGTCGTCATCTGGATGACCGAGGCCGTGCCTTATGCCGTGAGCGCCGCGGTCATCATCGCCCTGATCGCCCTGCTCCTGGGGATGGGCCCCGACCTCGCCAATCCGAAAGTGGTGATGGGCACGAGCAAGGCGCTCGGCATGGCGCTGAGCGGCTTCTCCAACACAGCCTTCGCCCTGGTCGCCGGCGCGATGTTCATCTCGGCGGCGATGATGATCACCCATCTCGACAAGCGCATCGCCCTGCTCGTGCTGTCGCGAGTCGGCGGCAAGACCAGCCACATCCTGGCCGGCGTCATCTTCGTCGGCTTCATCCTGAGCTTCTTCGTGCCCTCCACCACGGCGCGGGTCTCCTGCATCGTGCCGATCGTGCTGGGCATCATCGCGGCCTTCAAGGTGGACATGAAGAGCCGCTTCGCCGCCATGCTGATGATCGCCACCGCCCAGGCCGATTCGCTGTGGAACGTCGGCATCAAGACGGCGGCGGCGCAGAACATGATCGCGGTCGGCTTCATCGAGAAGCAGCTCGGCGTCAACGTGAGCTGGCTGGAGTGGTTCATCGCCGCCGCGCCGTTCTCGGCGATCATGTCGGTGGTGCTGTTCTACGTGCTGCTCAAGACGATCCCCCCCGAGGTCAAGGAGATCGAGGGCGGCCACGAGACCATCGCCCGCGAGCTGAAGGAGATGGGGCCGATGACCTCGGCGCAGTGGCGCCTGCTCATCATCTCCTGCGTGCTGCTGTTCTTCTGGGCCACCGAGAAGCAGGTGCACAACTTCGATACCTCCACCACCACCCTGACCGCCATCGCCCTGATGCTGATGCCGGGCATCGGCGTGATGAGCTGGAAGGAGGCCCAGGCGCGCATCGGCTGGGGCACGGTGGTGCTGTTCGGCGTGGGCATCAGCCTCGGCCAGTGCCTGCTGACCACCAAGGCGGCCAGTTGGATGGCCGGCTACGTGGGCGCCGCCTTCGGGCTGCAGACCATGACGGCGCTCGCGATCATCGCCGTGCTGGCGCTGTTCCTGATCATCATCCACCTCGGTTTCGCTTCCGCCACAGGCCTCTCGGCGGCGATGATCCCGATCGTCATCGCGGTGCTGCAGAGCGTGAAGACTCCGGGCATCAACGTCATCGGCATCACCATCATCTGCCAGTACGTCATCAGCTTCGGCTTCATCCTGCCGGTGAACGCGCCGCAGAACATGATCGCCTACAGCACGGAAACCTTCACCCCGAAGGATTTCGTGCGCACCGGCATCCCGCTGACGATCTGCGCCTACGCCCTCATCCTGCTGCTGAGCGCGACCTACTGGCGCTGGCTGGGCTGGGTCTGACCGGCGAGGCGTCCACGCGTCCGCCTGGGGGAAACATCTGAGGGCCGGCAGCCGGGGGGGGGAGAACGCCTCGGCTGCCGGCTTTCGGCTTTCGGCTCAGCGCAGGATCACGCTGGAGCCGTTTCCGCCGGAGCTTCCTCCGATATACATGCCGCTGTTGATGCGTCCGTTCACGCGGACCGAAGTCTGCACGGGGGCGCCCGCATCGCTCGCGCAGCCCGCGAGGAGCAGCAGCATCGCCGTGATGGCACCGAGCAGCGGCTTCATGGGTTTTCCGGCTCCCTGTTCTCATCCCCCCGCCGGCGGTTCGGCGCAGGGGCCGGGTGCAGGTGTGCCACGCTTCCCCCGCCGGGGAAACCCGCCAGTGCCTCATCGGGCCCAGTGCCTCATCGACCCCAGCACCTCATCGACCGGTGACTTCATGAAAACGGGGGAGGGGCCTGTCCGGCCGCCTCCCCCGCGAAGTCTCCGGAGTTTCCCGCGCGGTGCGCGGGCCGGGTCAGGCCGCCGCGGCCGCGCCGAACAGCCGGGCGCGCGCTTCCAGCCGGGCGTGGAGCGCCTGCGGCACCTGGCGGGAGGACAGGGCCCGCGGATAGGACAGCTCCACCATGGCCGGCTCGTTTTCCGTCCCCGTGCGCTCGGCCCAGTTCTGGAAATGCGTGCGCTCGACGTTGTCGACGAAGCTTTCCGCCGGGGCGCCCTCGGCGAGCAGCAGCTCGTGGGAGGCCAGCTCGACGTGGTAGTAGGTGAACAGCTCCGGCACGTCGTGCTCGCGCACGATGGAAACGCCGTTGACCAGCGCGCCGGCCTGCACCAGCACGCCGTCGAGGAACAGCGCATGGCCGGGCGAGACGAGCAGGTCGCGGACGGGGAGGTTCTCGCCGAGCGCCCCGGCCTGGATGCGGATGGGCAGCACTTCCATCGGGTCGCCGAAGCGGCGGGAGACGGTGCTGCGCCCGACCCAGCGCACGGCCATGGTGCGCCCGTCGGCGGTGCGCAGCAGCGTGCCCTCGGTGACGTCCTCGACGGCGATCTGCCCCTCCGGGGTGGCCAGCAGCGTGCCGGCCATGAAGCAGGGAGCGGCGCCGGTATATTCGAAGTAGTTGCCCACCATCTGGTAGTCGGCAAAAACGGTACCGTTCTCCAGCGTTACGTTATTGCAATATACGTTCCACTGGTCTTGTTCAAGAGAATACGTTTTGCCGTCCGTATTGAGGGCCAGGTGCAATGTCTTGCCATTGCCAACCTCGATCCGGTCGCCATAGCCGAAATTCGTGATCGACTTGATGGAATTCGTTTGGTTACCGGTAATAAGTGTATTTTGTGCGGTGTCAGTGCTGAAGGAGAGATTCGCTTCGAACTGCCCCCCCGTGAAATTGAGAGTTGCGCCGTCCAGCCGCACAGTTCCCGTGCCGGTGACGGGACTCTCGGAGTTCCACGCGATGCCGCCTCTCAGAATGAGTTCCTGGTCGGAAGTCAGATGGATACCCCCGGAATTTGTCACGGTGCCACCGGAGAAAACATAGGTGCCGGAACTGTTGCTGCCGGCGGCGCCCAGGGTGAGCCCCCCGAAGGTCAGGTTGGTCGAGTTGAGGGTGATAGTTTCGGGGGAGGACAAAGTGAGTCCGCTGTTCACCGTGATGGTGTGCACCGTCGTTGAACTGCTCTGGAAGGTAACGTCGGAACCAAGCGTCAATGACGCTATGCCGCTCGTGTTTCCTGTCAGGGTAATTGTGATGCTATCGGGACTATTGATGACAACATCGCCGTAGGTATTCGACGACGGGACCCCATTGCTCCAGTTGCTGCTGTCGCTCCAATTGCCGCTGGAGCCTCCCTGCCAGGTTGTCGTCATCATTTTGCCCCTTGCCAAAAAAACGAGCCTCCGGGGCCCGTCCCGCGCCGGATGGCGCGAATGTCTCACAAAAAAGACGTCTCTCGATGGCGGCACTGTAGCCGCATGCCACGGAGGTGGGGAGGCCTAATGATGCTGAAAAGGTAAATTTTCACGAATTTCTGAATTTCATTAATGCATTTCTCAACCTTTGCGGGATGTCTGAAAAGATGAAAAAAGACAAAATGTTACAGATCGATTC
>CALNAL010000392.1 GCA_937874445.1 uncultured Acetobacteraceae bacterium
ATACGAGATCTGCGCATGTCTCGTGGGCTCGGAGATGTGTATAAGAGACAGGGTAGTGGCCGGCGAAACGCGGCATGCCGCGGGCCAGCGCCGTCCACTCGGTGAAGCCGGTCCCCCACCACGCGTCGTTTTCCGCCGTCGTGTGGAACTGCGGCAGATAATAGGCCAGCACCCGGGCCCGGCGCGGGGACGTGCCCGGCAGCGGACGCACCTCCTCGAAGGCCGGGCCGGGCTGGGTGAAGCGGCGGACCGCCTCGTGCACCCCTTCCTCCTCGGGGGGCGGGACGGTGTGCAGGCAGAGCACGTGGCGCAGGCGGCGATAGTGCAGCAGCGGGTTCTCGTCCTGGCCGGCGGCGAGGTAGCGGGCCACGTAGAAGCGGGTGTCGAAGGAGGGGGAGGGGTTGCGCCCCTCGTGCCAGCCCCACAGCAGGTAGTGCTCGAAGGGGTCCACGCCGGCGGCGGCGATGTCGGGGTATTCGCGCAGATACCAGGCGGCGTCGAACTAGGGGAGGGGGGAGACCGTGCCGGTGGTGCGGTGGGCCAGGAAAAACGCCAGGGCCAGCGTGCCGGCCGGCGGCGTGAAATGGGACCGGAACCAGAGCAGGTCGAAATACGGGCAGGGCTGGCGGTTGGCGGCCTCGCCGGCACGGATGTAGTGCAGCAGCGGATTGAGCCCCGCGCGCGCCACCTCCGGGTTCTGCTGGAGATACCAGGCCGGGTCGAAATAGGGATCGGGGCGCCGCCCTTCGTGCCAGCCCCAGTCGGCAAAATGCATCAGCGGGTCGATCCCGGCAGCGGCGATGTCGGGATTGGCCTCACGGTACCAGGCTGCGTCGAACAGGCCGGACGCGGCAATCACGGCGAGGTCAGGCCGAAGCTGGTCTGAAGGAAGAGTCAACGGCATTGCGTGCGACAACCGGCGAGAGGATCGGAAAGCACGACACGCCACAACTTGACGGCGTATCGGTACGCGACGCAACACAACCCTACAAAGTTACTAATATTTACCGGTTTGTTAACTGAAGATTAACGATCTCCCGCCTTTTCCGCCGCCAGAAGCAGAAACGGGGGACGCCGCCGGTGCAGATCGAGCCCCGGAATGCGCCCCCCCGGAATGCGCCCTGCCGCCGGTCCCGCCGCCGGCTCCGGTTCGCGCAGCGCCCGCAGCGTGAACCCCGCCGCCAGCAGCCCCTCGACATAGGTCTCCACGGTGCGGTGGTACTTCACCACGCCCTCGACGAACCAGCGGGTGCGGCGCGGGCCTTCCTCGCGGTAGCGGTCCACCGGCCAGGCCAGCGGATGCCCCTCCGCGTCGACGATCCAGCGCTGTTCGGGCAGGGCCGTGCAGATCGGGTGCTCCACGGAGAGGACGAAATGCCCGCCCGGGGCCAGTGCCGCGGCCACGCGCGCCACCGCCGCGCGATAGTCGGCCACGTAGTGCAGGGCCAGCGAGGAGACCACGAGGCCGAAGGAGCCCGCCGGAACGTCCAGCGCCTCGATGGGCTGGCGGCGCCAGGCGATGGCCGCGTCGGCGGTGCGGGCGGCGGCCTGGGCCAGCATGCGCTCCGAGACGTCGATGCCGAGCACCGAGGCGGCCCCGGCCGCGCGTGCCCAGCGGGCGAAATCGCCGAAGCCGCAGCCGAGATCGAGCACCCGCACCCCGGCCAGCGGCGGCAGCAGCGCGCGCAGGGCCGGCTGCTCCAGGACATCGTTGAGCCCCGTGCCGGTGCGGCGCAGATTTTCGTAGCCGGCGAAGAAGGCGGGATCGTCGTAGATGTTCTGGGGGGCGGCCACGGGGCGCGTGCCTTGCCATGAGAAAGAAAGGGTTCCTTTTTCGGGAAAAAGGAACCGAAAAAGCTTTGTTCCTTTGGCACCGCGCCTGGATCACGCGTGGAGCCCAACGAACAAAAGTCCTTTTGCTTCTTTTCCTTCAGGAAAAGAAGACTTCCTCGCCTTCCCTACAGCATGGCCAGCGAGAGCTTGCGCTTCGGCGGCGGATAGGCGGCGTCGATCTCGGCGAGGTCCTGGGGCGTGAGCGCGAGGCCGGCGGCGGCGGCGTTTTCGCGCATGTGCGTTTCCGTGCCGGCCTTGGGGATGGCGATCATGCCGGGCTGGCGCAGCACCCAGGCCAGCGCCACCTGGGCGGGGGTGGCCTCGTGGCGCGCGGCCACGGCCTTGAGCGCGGGGTTGCGCAGCAGGCGGCCGCCCTGGCCGATCGGCGAATAGGCCATCAGGGGGATGCCCTGTTCGGCCATGAAGGGGATCAGGTCGAACTCGATGCCGCGGTATTCCGGGTTGTAGAGCACCTGGTTGACCGCGCAGGCGCGTCCGCCCGGCACGGCCAGCAGCTCCTCCATGTCGTCCACGTCGAAGTTGGAGACGCCCCAGCGGCGGATGCGGCCCTCGGCCTTCAGCCGCTCGAAGGCGGCCACCGTCTCGGCGAGCGGCACCCCGCCGCGCCAGTGCAGCAGGTAGAGGTCCAGATGATCGGTGCCCAGCCGCTGCAGGCTGCGCGCGCAGGCCGCCGGCACCCCGGCGCGCGAGGCGTTGTGCGGATAGACCTTGCTGACCAGGAAGACCTTCTCGCGCAGGCCGTCGAGGGCCTTGGCGATCACCCGCTCGGAGGCGCCCTCGCCGTACATCTCGGCGGTATCCACCAGGGTCAGCCCCAGCTCGACGCCGCGGCGGATGGAGGCGGCCTCGGCGGCGGGGGCGCACTGGCCCTCGCCGATCTTCCAGGTGCCCTGCCCCAGGGCCACCACCTCGGTGCCGTCGGGGAGTTTGACCAGGCGCGTCATTCGGCGCGTTCCTCGGCCAGGCGCAGCAGGCGCAGGAAGTTGCCGCCCCACAGCAGCGCGAGGGCGGACGCATCGTAGCCGCGCCGCAGCAGCTCGGCGGTGAGGTTGACCCCCTCGGAGGCGTTGCGCCAGCCGGTGAAGCCGCCGCCGCCGTCGAAGTCCGAGGAGATGCCGACATGCTCGATGCCGATGCGCTTGACCGCGTAGTCCACGTGGTCGGCCCAGTCGGCGACGGTGACATCCTCGGGCCGCACCCGCGTTCCCGCAGCGTGGGCCTTGAGGAAGTTCGGCACCGCGGTGATCTGCACCAGCCCGCCGGTGGCCTTGAGGGCGTCGAGCTGCTCGTCGTCGAGGTTGCGCGGGTGGTCGCAGAGGGCGCGGATGCAGGAATGGGTCGAGAGGACCGGCACGCGCGAGAGGGCGGCCGCCTGCATCATCGTGGTCTTGGCGGCGTGGGCGATGTCCACCAGCAGCCCCAGCCGGTTCATTTCGGCCACCACCCGGGTGCCGAAGGGGGAAAGCCCGCCGTATTCCTCGGTCTGGTCGCCCAGGTCGGGGCGGGGGTTGCAGCTGTCGCCCACCGCGTTGTGGCCGTTGTGGGTGAGGGTCATGTAGCGCGCGCCGAGGTCGCGCAGCGCCCGCAGATGGCCGAGGTCCTCGCCGATGGCGTAGCCGTTCTCCACCGCCGGGACGACGCAGCAATGCCCGGCCGCGGCGGCGGCGACGATCTCGCCGGCGGTGCGGCAGAGGCGGGCCTCGCCGGTGCCCATCTCCGCGATGGTGTGCAGCATGGCCTGGACCTGGGCGAAGGCCGCCGCGTGGCCCTCCGGCGTGCGTGGGCCCTGGGCGATGTAGGCGGCGAAGCAGACCGCCGAGAGGGACCCGCGCTGCATCTTCGGCAGGTCCACGCAGCGCGGACCGTCCTCGAAGAAGGAGGGGCCGTCGGGCCAGGGGATATCGACATGGGTGTCGATGGTCAGGAGGGTTTTCTGCAGATCGGAAGCGTTTGTCATGGCGGGGCGACCGTCGCAGCCCAGCCCCGCAACGTCAAGCGCCCGGGCCGCGGCAGGCGCCGGAATCGGGCGGGAGAGGCGCCTGTCACGGCCTGCCCCGGCCTTGCCGGCGGCCTGCCCGGGCCTTGCAAATCATGCCCCCCGGCAGGACAACCCCCGGGGGGAAGGCCCCGGCGGCCCCGGGGTTGACGGATCCGGTTTGCTCCCGCATGCAATCCAGCAACGAAACCTAACGCCACTATTGGAGAGAGCCTTGGAGCCACGGATTTCGGCGATCATTCCGCTGTACAACGGCGCGCCCTATATCGAGGCAGCCCTGCGGAGCGTCCTGGCCCAGAGCCTCCCGCCGGTGGAGATCATCGTCGTCGATGACGGCTCGACCGACGAGGGGCCGGGGATCGTCGAGCGTCTGGCCGGGGAGTTCCCGATCACCCTGCTGCACAAGGAGAACGGGGGGCAGTCCTCGGCGCGCAATTTCGGCGTCGCCCACAGCTCGGGCGAACTGATCGCGCTGCTCGACCAGGACGACATCTGGTATCCCGACCATCTCGCGGTGCTCGCCGAGCCGTTCGCCACCCCGCAGGTTCCCACCGTCGGGTGGGTCTACAGCAATCTCGACCAGATCGACGCCGAGGGGCGGCTGGTCACGCGCTCCTTCGTGACCACTCTCGGCATCAAGCACCCGAAGCAGGCGGTCGTCGATTGTATCCATGACGACATGTTCGTGCTGCCCTCGGCCTCGCTGATCGCGCGCGAGGCCTTCGAGGCGGTGGGCGGGTTCGACGAGCGGCTCTCCGGCTACGAGGACGACGACCTCTTCCTGCGCCTGTTCCGCGCCGGCTACGCCAACGAGTTCATCGACCGCCCGCTGTCGCAGTGGCGGATCTATGCGGCCAGCACCTCCTATTCGCCGCGCATGGGCCGCTCGCGCCTGGTTTTCATGCGCAAGCTGCTCGAGGACTTCCCCGACGATATCGCGCGCTCGCTGTTCTACCGGCGCGACGTGCTGATCCCGCGCTTCTACCCGCGCCTGCTCGCCGAGTGCCGCAAGGCGATCACCCAGAACAACGACACCCTGCTCGCCCAGACCCACGAGGCGATCACCCTGCTGCTGGGCTCGGACATCTCGGCCGACCGCCTCGAGCGCGACCCCGGGAGCCAGCTGATCAGCGCGGTCATCCCGCTTCATGACGGCGCGCGAACCATCGAGCAGGCCCTGCGCAGTGTCCTCTGCCAGACGCTGCCGGCGGTGGAGATCATCGTCGTCGATGACGGCTCGACCGACGAGGGGCCGGCGATCGTCGAGCGCCTGGCCGCGGAGTTCCCGATCACCCTGCTGCGCAAGCCGCAGGGCGGGCCGTCGTCGGCGCGCAATTTCGGGGTGGCGCAGGCGCGCGGCGACTACATCGCGCTGCTCGACCAGGGCGACGTGTGGTACCCGAGCCATCTCGAACGTCTGGTGGCCCCCTTCGCCGGGCGGCATGTCCGCCGGCTCGGCTGGTCGTACAGCGATCTCGACCAGATCGACGAGGACGGCAGCACCCTCGTCCAGCTTTGGCTCGGGTCGCGCGATGCCCCCCACCCCAAGCGCACCATGGCCGACTGCCTGCGCGACGACATGTGCGTGCTGCCCTCGGCCTCGCTGATCGCGCGGGAGGCGTTCCTGGCGGTGGGCGGGTTCGACGAGGCGCTTTCCGGCTACGAAGACGACGACCTCTTCCTGCGCCTGTTCCACGCCGGCTACGACAACGCCTTCATTCCCGAGGCGCTGTCGCGCTGGCGGATCTGCCCGGCGAGCCCGGCGCGTTCCCTGCGCGCGGCGAAGAACCGGGCGGCCTATGCCCGCAAGCTCCTCGAGCTGTTCCCCGATGAGCCGGGGAGCGGCCACACCTTCGCCCGCGACCTGATCGTGCCGCGCTTCTATCGCCAGTTCGCCCAGGAATACCGCCAGGCCATCGCCGCGCATGACCTCGTGCTGCTGGCGTTCGCGCGAGGAGAGATGGAGCATCTCAACGCGCGCGCGGGGGACGGGGGCGCCGCGATCCGGCCGCTGCCCGGAGCGCAGGCGATGTTCATCTCGGCGGTGATCCCGCTCTACAACGGGGCGCCCTACATCGAGGAGGCGCTGCGCAGCGTCTTCCGCCAGACGCTGCCGCCGGTCGAGGTGATCGTGGTGGACGACGGCTCGACCGACGCGGGGCCGGCGATCGTCGAGCGCCTGACTGCGGAGTTCCCGATCACCCTGCTGCACAAGGAGAACGGGGGGCAGTCCTCGGCGCGCAATTTCGGGGTGGCGCGGGCACGCGGCGACTACATCGCGCTGCTCGACCAGGACGACGTGTGGTACCCCGACCATCTCGAACGCCTGGCGGCCCCCTTCGCGGAGCCGCATGTCCGCCGGCTCGGCTGGACGTACAGCGATCTCGACCAGATCGACGAGGACGGCAGCACCGTCACCCAGTTCTTCCTCAAGTCGCTGGGCACGCCGCATCCCAAGCACGATCTGTTCGACTGCCTGCGCGCGGACATGTTCGTGCTGCCCTCGGCCTCGCTGGTCGCGCGGGAGGCGTTCCTGGCGGTGGGCGGGTTCGACGAGAAGCTCTCGGGCTACGAGGACGACGACCTCTTCCTGCGCCTGTTCCGCGCCGGCTATGACAATGTGTTCCTGCCCGAGGCGCTGTCGCGCTGGCGGATCTATCCGGCGAGCTCGTCCTATTCGGTGCGCATGTCGAAGAGCCGGGCGATCTATGCCCGCAAGCTGCTCGATCTGTTCCCCGATGAGCCGGACCGGCGCCGCTACATCACCCGCGACCTGATCGTGCCGCGCTTCTATCGCCAGTTCGCCGAGGAGTGCCGCCGTGCTGTCGACCGGCAGGACGACGCGCTGCTGGCGCTCGCGCGCGCGGAGATGGCGTATCTGCGGGCCTGCCTGCCGGGCGGGGGCGGGCAGACGCAGCCATCGGTCGGGCTGCGGGCGATCCTGATCTCGGCGGTGATCCCGCTCTACAACGGGGCGCCCTACATCGAGGAGGCGCTGCGCAGCGTCTTCCGCCAGACGCTGCCGCCGGTCGAGGTGATCGTGGTGGACGACGGCTCGACCGACGCGGGGCCGGCGATCGTCGAGCGCCTGACTGCGGAGTTCCCGATCACCCTGCTGCACAAGGAGAACGGGGGGCAGTCCTCGGCGCGCAATTTCGGGGTGGCGCGGGCACGCGGCGACTACATCGCGCTGCTCGACCAGGACGACGTGTGGTACCCCGACCATCTCGAACGCCTGGCGGCCCCCTTCGCGGAGCCGCATGTCCGCCGGCTCGGCTGGACGTACAGCGATCTCGACCAGATCGACGAGGACGGCAGCACCGTCACCCAGTTCTTCCTCAAGTCGCTGGGCACGCCGCATCCCAAGCACGATCTGTTCGACTGCCTGCGCGCGGACATGTTCGTGCTGCCCTCGGCCTCGCTGGTCGCGCGGGAGGCGTTCCTGGCGGTGGGCGGGTTCGACGAGAAGCTCTCGGGCTACGAGGACGACGACCTCTTCCTGCGCCTGTTCCGCGCCGGCTATGACAATGTGTTCCTGCCCGAGGCGCTGTCGCGCTGGCGGATCTATCCGGCGAGCTCGTCCTACAGTGTGCGCATGGCACGCAGCCGGGCGGTTTATGCCCGCAAGCTGATCGCGGCTTTTCCCGACGAGCCGGAGCGCAACCGCTACTACCGCCGCGACCTGATCGTGCCGCGCTTCTATCGCCAGTTCGCCGAGGAATGCCGCAAGGCGGTCAAGCGGCAGGATGACGCGCTGCTGGCCTTCGCGCGCGGGGAGATGGCGTATCTGCGGTCCTGCCTGTCGGATGCGATCGGCCGGGCGCGCCCGGGCCTCGAAGCGCGGACGATGCTGATCTCGGCGGTGATCCCGCTCTACAACGGGGCGCGGACGATCGAGGAGGCGCTGCAGAGCATCTTCCGCCAGACGCTGCCGCCGATCGAGGTGATCGTGGTGGACGACGGCTCGACCGACGCGGGGCCGGCGATCGTCGAGCGCCTGACTGCGGAGTTCCCGATCACCCTGCTGCACAAGGAGAACGGGGGGCAGTCCTCGGCGCGCAATTTCGGGGTGGCGCGGGCACGCGGCGACTACATCGCGCTGCTCGACCAGGACGACGTGTGGTACCCCTTCCACCTGGAGCGCCTGGCCGAGCCGTTCACCCAGGCGCGCAGTCGTCCCCTCGGCTGGACGTACAGCGATCTCGACCAGATCGACGAGGCCGGCAGCATGGTGACCCAGGAGTTCCTGTACAGCCTGGGCACGCCGCATCCCAAGCGCGACATGTTCGACTGCATCCGCGCGGACATGTTCGTGCTGCCCTCGGCCTCGCTGATCGCGCGGGAGGCGTTCCTGGCGGTGGGCGGGTTCGACGAGGCGCTTTCCGGCTACGAGGACGACGACCTCTTCCTGCGCCTGTTCCGCGCCGACTACGACAATGCCTTCATTCCCGAGGCGCTGTCGCAGTGGCGGATCTATCCCACCAGTTCGTCCTACAGCGTGCGCATGGCGCGCAGCCGCGCCGTCTATGCCCGCAAGCTGCTGGCCACCTATCCCGATGAACCGGAGCAGCGCCGCTACTACCGGCGCGACCTGATCGTGCCGCGCTTCTTCCCGCAGATGGTGGCCGAATACATGAAATCGCTGCGCTCGGGGGACATGGCGCGGGTGCGGGGCGCCGTGCGGGACTTCGCCGCCCTGGCGCCCTATCCGCGGTGGCTGCTCTCGCTGGCGGTGACGCTGCTGGCCTCGCCGCTGGTGGCGAATCCGGTGGGCGCGCGGGTGGTGACGGCGCTTGCTCCGCTGGCCCGCCCGGTGGTGCGCCGGGCGCTGCGTCCGCCGCGCCGCCGCTAGAGCAGATCGCGATCCGGCGGGAGCGCCGGGTCACGGGGCTCGGCGCTCGTGTCCTGCCCGCGAAGGCCGCCGCATCGGCGACGGACGGAGCGGATCGGCAGGTCCCTGAAATGAAAAAGAGAGGGCCTGATTTCGCGGGCTTCAGGATTGCGGAATCAGGCCACGAGAGCGGCTCACGCCCGGCTTTGGGGGCGGCTGCCCGTCCCTATGGGCGGACAGCGCGCCAGATATGCCTGTTTTGCATGTGGCTTCCCCTGTTTCAAAAAGTGACAGATACGCTGATGCGTCATGCCCGGGAGCCGCGGGCAGGCCTGAAAATGGCTGATATTTTATCAAATTGACATTCTACCATACTAGTGCTCTGAACGTGGCCGGCTGGAAGCACGGCCGCGACCGCCCCGGGCGGGACCGTCGAAACGGTCTGTGTAACCGGTTACACGGTGACCATTGGGGATGAGAGATGTCACAGAGCGAAGCTTTGTCGGGCGCAGGAGCGATCCCGCAGCTGAAACAGAGAATTGGGCACTTCCGCTGGACGATTTGTGCCCTGCTCTTTTTCGCCACCACGATCAATTATATCGACCGCCAGGTGGTCGGGCTCCTGAAGCCGGTGCTGATGACCGATCTGCACTGGACTGAAACCGATTTCGGCGACATCGTTGCCGCCTTCTCGATCTTCTACGCCTTCGGCTATCTCGGCGTCGGGCGCCTCATGGACAAGCTCGGCACCCGCCTCGGCCTGACCCTGTCGGTCGGCTTCTGGAGCGTCTTCGGCGCCCTGCACGCCGCCATGAGTTCAGTGTTCGGCTTCCAGATCGCCCGTGCCGGCCTCGGCATTTCCGAGGGCGGCAACTTCCCCGCCTCCATCAAGACCGTCTCCGAGTGGTTCCCCGCCAAGGAACGCGCCCTGGCCACCGGCATCTTCAACGCCGGCTCCAACGTCGGCGCCTTCATCGCGCCGATCCTGGTGCCGGTGATCGTGCATTTCTGGGGCTGGCGGCCGGCCTTCATCATCACCGGCTCGTTCGGTCTCCTCTGGGTGATCGCCTGGCTGATGTTCTATCGCAACCCCGAGGAGCATCCGCGCCTTTCCAAGGCCGAGCTTGCCTACATCCAGAGCGACCCCGTGCCGCCCGCCGAGCCCGCGATCCCCTGGCTCAAGCTGCTCGCCTATCGCGGCACCTGGGCCAACATCGTCGGCACCTGCTTCTCCGCGCCGGTGTGGTGGTTCTATCTCAACTGGGTGCCCGGCTTCCTCCACCAGCGCTACGGCGTGGACCTGATGGGCGCCATGCTGCCGCTCGTCATCATCTACTGCATGGCCGATTTCGGCAGCATCTTCGGCGGCTGGCTCTCCTCGCATCTCATTGCGCGGGGCGTGAAGACCCTGCGCGCCCGCAAGATCGCCTTCCTGGTCTGCGGCCTGTGCGTCGTGCCGGTGTTCTTCGCCTCCTCGGCCTCCAACATGTGGGTGGCGGTGGTGCTGATCGCCGTCGCGGCCTCCGCCCACCAGGGCTACTCGGCCAACGTCTACACCATCGTCTCCGACACCATGCCGCGCGGCTCGGTGGGCTCGGTGGTCGGCATGGGCGGGTTCGCCGCCTATTTCGTCGGCACCTTCGTCTCGATGGGCGTCGGCCGTCTGCTGGATGCGACCGGCGGCAACTACCACGTGCTGTTCGCTATCGCCTCCTCGCTCTACCTGATCGGCCTGCTGATCATGCACCTCATCCTTCCCAAGACCGGCTCCGGCCGGACGGCGGCGGGCATCGAGGTCTGAGCCTGCATCCGGACGCTTTCCGGACGGCGAAAACGCGGCGCGGGGCAGGGATGCTCCGCGCCGCGCGCGTTTGCGGCCCGATGGTGCCGGGCGTTTCGGTGAGGAACGATCTGCTCTAGTCTCGCGCGAGGCAGCCCCGCGGTCCCTCCGGGGACAGGAGAAGGCTGCCGCAGCCACGGGACGAGGAGGTCCGTCGTCATGCGCATCCCCAACCGGTTCGGCGCGTTCGCGTTTGCCCTGGTGCTGGCCCTGCCAGTCGCCGGCGCGCGGGCGCAGAACCCGGCCGAGTTCACTGCCCTGCAGGGCCTGTCGCCGGTGACGGCCCTGGGCAACACCCCGGCCGGCAAGGCCGCGCTGGCGGCCAACCATGCCACGACCGGGGCGATCCAGAAGGGCACCGCCAGGCAGCCCCTGCTGCTGCCCTTCCCCGCGCAGCAGCAGCTTGCGCTGCGCGATGCCTTCATCACCCGCGGCAACCTCGACCAGCTCGCCGACGGCCTCGGCAGCAAGCTCGACGCCGCCTACCAGGCCGTCGCCACCTACAGCAGCCCCGACGGAGGCATGACCTCCCGTTTCACCAACGTCTCCCCGGCGGTGGCCAAGCTGATTACCTACACGCTGGCCACCAGCGGCGCGGACGCCGATGCGGGCAAGTATTTCTTTGCCAACGCCACCCGCAACGGCACCAAGCCGGTCAGCGACGCGGCCAAGGCCATCCTGGCGGGGCTGCACGGCGTCACCGACCCCTTCGGCGTGGCCTACGGCCTGCCGGCGGGCAGCCCCGGCGCCGACAAGTTCGGCAATTCGCGGCCCTTCCAGACCGTGCCGAACCTGCTGATCTACGAGGGAGCCAACCATTTCGGCGTGCCGGCCGACAACGTGATGTATCTGCGCGGGCCGATGCAGAACCTGGTGGACAGCCCCTCCTATCCCAGCGGCCACACCACCTACGGCTATAGCGGCTCCCTGCTGCTCGCCGTGCTGGTGCCCGAGCGCTACGAGCAGATGGTCGTCCGCGGGGCCGAATACGGCAACAACCGCATCATCATCGGCGCCCACTACGTGATGGACGTGCTGGGCGGGCGGACCCTGGCGCTGCACGACCTCGCCCATCTGCTGGCCAACGCGCCGGGCTATGTGGGCGTGGAGCGCAAGGGCGAGACGGTGGCCGACTTCCCCAAGCTCCTCGCCGAGGCTCGCGCCGATATGACCCGCGCGCTGGAGGCCGGCTGCGGCGCCACCGTCGTGGTCTGCGCCGGGCAGGACGAGGGCCGCTTCGCCGATGCCGCGCGCAACGCCAAATTCTACGCGGCGACGCAGACCTACGCGATGCCGGTGGTGTTCCCGAAGGTCGCCGCGGCGCCCGAGGACGTGGCCAAGCTGGCGCCTGAGGCCGGCTACCTGCTCACCGTGGCCTTCCCCCGGCTGAGCCTGGCGCAGGCCGACGCCATCCTGACCGAGACCGAGGGGCCGGGCGGCGGATTCCTCGATAACGGCTCGGCCTTCGGCGTGTATTCCCGCCTCGACCTCGCCCGCGCCGCCCGGCGGGCCGCGGCGATGCCCTGACCAAAGGAAGGTGTTCTCCTTTCGAGAAAGGAGAACCAGGAAAGCTTCATTCGTTAAGGGCTCCGCGCCCGGGTCAGACGCGGAGCCCAACGAACGAAAGTCCTTTTGCTTCTTTTCCTTCAGGAAAAGAAGACTTCCTTACTTAACTCTTGGGCCTCAGCCGAGCCTCCGGAAGGAGATCGGCTGGGCTCCCTGCCACAGGCAGGCCTTGCCGAGGGCGGGCAGGTTTTCCAGCCCGGAGGTGAGGGTCAGGAAGTGGTTGCCCGCGAGCTGGCCCACCTTGGAGGCGAAGTGGACGCCGCCGTAGGCGAGGATGATCTCGGTCTCGCTGATGTCGGCGGGGTGCAGCAGGAACTGGCCGGGGGCGGGGTAGCTGGTATGGTTCTCGTAGCCGACGCCGAAATCCATCGCGCCGAGCGGAATCCACACGCCCTCGCCCGACCAGCGCACATGCACGACCTGGCTCTCGAAGGGCAGGCGCGCGAGGAAGGCCGCGCAGGTTTTCGGGGCGCGTTCGGTCTCGAGGCGACCCTCGAAGGTGAACGATCCGGCAACGATCTGGAGTATCACGCGATCCTCGCTTTCAGGGCTGGCGGGCGGGGCCGATCTTATCGGCGATCTGGGAGAGCAGGGAAGAGCCGCCTTTTTCCACGACGGTCATGAGAAACAGCCCCTTGCCGTGGCTGTGGGCTTCCCATTGCGCGCCGATGTTGTTCTTCTCTCTGCTGTCGTCGTTGGTCGCGTAGACCTTGCCCTTGTGCTCGAGCACGAGGATGCGGCCATCGACAAGCTCGGCGACGAAGTCCGGATAGAAATTCCCGTGTGCCAGCGGCAGGGAGAACTGCCGGCGTTCCAGGTTGCGCACCCAGTGCCTGACCGCCGCGGTCATGTCGAGGGCCTTGGCGCATTCGAACTCCTCGCCCTTGTTGTCGAGTTCCCCGACCGTCTCGTAGTAGTGCTTCTGGAACTGGTACGGGTGCCCGGGATAGGCCCAGTGCGGCGCGTAGCCGTGCGGGGGGAAGTCGAACGTGTAGGCGAAGCTCGTTTCCACCGCGGCGTGGGGGCCGAACAGCGTCTGCTGGTAGCGGTCGATGGCGGCCTGCTCGCGGGCGCGGGCGATCCTCTGGGAGAGGATCTGGGCGAGGATGAACTTGCAGCGGACCAGCGCGGTCAGGGGGACCCTGCGTGTCTGCGTCAGGCCGGCCAGCGTCCGGCGGACGAACTCGAGCAGCACGGGCTGGGTGATGTCCGGCTGGCGGACCTTGCGTTCGAGCCACCGGCAGAGCTGCGGTTCGGTCCAGCCCGTGTCCACCAGGTCGAGGTCGAACTGCTCGGCCTTGCCGACGGCCTTCTCGACGATCCGTCCCGCGGTGTTGAGGTCCAGCTCCCACTGCACCCCGGAATCGGTGAGCCGGAACTCGCTGTCCGGGATTTCCGTCGGGGCGTCGAGCAGGTTCCAGCCGGCGGCGTCGAGGAGGGCCTCGCGGCTGGCGGGCGTCAGCTCGTCCTCGAAGGTGAAGCAGAGCTGGGGGACGCGGAAGGCGACGCCCCGTTGCGCCGGGGCGGTGTGGGCCAGCCAGATCGCCCGGTGCCGCCGTGCCCCGCTCTCGAAGAGCGTGCGGCTGGCGGTCGAGCGGAGGGCCGCGGCGAGGCGGTGGACGGTGGCGGCGGCGACATCGCCGGTGAGGGTCACCCGGCTGCCCTGCCCGGTTTTCTCGATGGCCACGCCCGTGCTTTCCGCGTCGGACAGGGCGAAGCCGGTCAGGTCGTCGGACAGCTCGATGACGGTCGGCGGGGGAGCGGCCGAAAACAGCCCGGCGCCCTCCGGCAGGGCGAGCCGGGGCTGCACCCGTTCGATGGCGGAATCGGCCTCGTTGTCCTCGAAGCCCATGTCCACGAGCTGATCGTGCAGCTGGGTCACGGCATCCTGCCAGCAGGCGCGCGAGACGTGGGCGTAGGCCCGGTTGAGGTCGGCCTCCTTGCGGCGCCGGGCATAGGGCATCCGCAGCACGCGGCCGAGAATCTGCTCGACGTCCTTCTTCGAGTGGACGGTGGCCACCGAGCAGAACACATAGGCGAACGAGCAGTCCCACCCCTCCTTGAGGGCCTCGACCGTGATGACGTAGTCGATCTTGCAGTCGCGCGAGAAGAGATCGATGCCGTCGAGCCCCTTCTGGTCGCCGGTCACCACGGCGATCGCCTCGGGGGGGATCTTCAGCTGGTCCTCGAGGTGGCGGCGCAACACCTCCTTGGTGACCTCCTTGTCCTTCTCCTCGGCCTGGAAGAGGACGATGGGGCGGATGTAGTCGGCATCCGTGGCGGCCAGCTCGGCCAGGTGCTGGCGGGTCAGGATGCTGTCCTGGACGGCCTCCTCCCAGCTCGCGTGCTCGGTCAGGCGTATGGGGAGCTTGATCATCTCCTCCGCCTTCAGCTCGGTGGCCGAGACGTTGTGCAGGATGTTGCTGTCGGAGGCGGGGGTGGCGGTGAACTCGATGACGCAGGCGGCGTTCACCCGCTGGAGCACCTCGAAGCTGAGGGAGGAGGTGTTGTTGTGGGCCTCGTCCACCAGCACCAGCGGGCGGTTGCGGGCGAGCAGGTTGCGGAAGGAGAACTTGATCTTCCCCCGGTCGGGGCCGTCCTCGAAGCGCTCCATCCCCTCGGCGCTGGCGGGCACGGCGGAGAAGTGCGGCTCGAGGTTCTCGTTGTGGGCATAGACCTTGCGCCCCTCGGTGCTGGTCACGCGCAGGGTCTGGATGGTGCCGACGACGAGGCAGGCATGGGTCTGCAGGTCGGCGGGGGTGATCTGGGTGAAATCGGCGATGTCGAACACCCGGAAGCGCCCGTCGAAGGCGGTGTTCAGCGCCTCGTAGTTGGGGTTGCCCGGCTTGCGGAGGGTCTCCAGGGTCTGGGCGCGGATGGTGTTGGTGGGCACCAGCCAGAGGACGAGGGGCCATTCGCGTTCGAGATAGGCATCGGCGGCGATCTTGGCGCAGTGCGTGGCCAGCAGGGTCTTGCCGCCGCCGGTCGGCAGGCGGAGGCAGACATAGGGGACGGCCGGCAGCCCTTCGAGGGGGCGGTAGGGGCGCGCGGCGGTGAGGCCG
>CALNAL010000393.1 GCA_937874445.1 uncultured Acetobacteraceae bacterium
CCCCCCCCTAATCTCGTCCTCGTCGTCAATAGCGGCTCGTCCTCCCTCAAGTTCGCGATCCAGGACGTGACCAACCCGGTCCCGCTGCTGTCTGGCATCGCCGAGCGTCTCGGCGGCGAAGGGCCGATCATCACCTTCAAGTACAACGGCCAGAAGACCACCACGCCGCTCGCCGCCAACGACCATGGCACGGCCCTCGACGCCCTGCTGGCCGAGCTCAGCAAGGTCGGCCTGCTCGATTCGGTCATCGCCGTCGGCCACCGCGTGGTGCAGGGCGGCAAGATCACCTCCGCCAAGCTCGTCACCAAGGAGGTCGTGGACTACATCGAGGAGGTCTCCCCCCTCGCCCCGCTGCAGAATCCGCCGGCCGTGCTGGGCATGCGGGTGGCCATGCAGCGTCTGTCGAAGATCCCCCACGTGGTGGTGGTCGATACCGCCTTCCACATGACGATGAAGCCCGAGGCCTACATCTACGGCCTGCCCTACGAATACTACGAGAAGCAGCAGATCCGCCGCTACGGCGCCCACGGCAGCTCGCACCGCTACGTCTCGCAGGAGGCGATCCGCACCCTCCATCTCGATCCCCATGACAGCGGCGTGGTGGTGCTCCACCTCGGCTCCGGGTCCTCGGCCTCGGCGGTGCTCAACGGCGAGTGCCAGGACACCTCGATGGGCTTGACCCCGCTCGAAGGCCTGGTGATGGGCACCCGCACCGGCGACCTCGACCCCTCCATCGTGCTGCGCATCATGCGCACCGAGGGGCTCGACGTGGACCAGATGAGCACCCTGCTCAACAAGAAGTCCGGCCTTCTCGGGCTTTCCGGCATCTCCGCCGACTGCCGCGAGATCGAGACGGCGGCCAAGGAGGGCAACGCGCGTGCCCAGCTGGCGCTGGACGTGTTCGCCCATCGCGTGGCCCGCTACGTCGGCGCCCTGTCGGCCTCGCTCAAGCGCCTCGACGCCCTGGTGTTCACCGGCGGCATCGGCGAGAACTCCGTCACGCTGCGCGCGATGATCATGGAACGGGTGGGCGTGTTCGGCCTCAAGATGGACCCCGCGCTCAATGCCCAGATGATCCGCGGCAAGTCCGGCCTCATCAGCCCCGCCGGCGTCAAGCCGCTGGTCGCCGTGATTCCCACCAACGAGGAACTGGTCATCGCCCGCGACACGCTGGAAATCGCCCGTTCCCTCAAGAAGGCATAAGAGGATGGATCGTCCTCGTCAGGTATTCTTCCTGGCCCCGGTCAGCGCCCAGTCGGGCCTGACCTCCATGGCGCTCGGCCTGGTGCAGGCCCTGCGCCGCGACCACGTCGCGGTCGGCTTCGTCAAGCCGATCCGCCAGCCGGGAGAGGCGGAGGGGGCCGACCTCTCCACCCATTTCGCCCGCACGCTGCTCGGCCTCAAGGTTCCCGAGCCGCTGCCCTTCGATGCGGCCGAGGCGCGGGTGCGCTCGGGCGGGCTCGACGCCCTGCTCGAGGACCTCGTCGCCACCGTCGAGCAGGCCGGCGAGGGCTGCGAGGCCGTCGTGGTCGAGGGGCTGATCCCCTCCACCGAGACGCAGATCGCCGCCCGGCTGAACGCCGCCATGGCGCGGGCCTTCGCGGCCTCGCTGGTGCCGGTGCTGTCCGCCGGCGGCCGCACGCCGCAGGCGCTCTCCGACCTGGTGGCGCTGACCCTGGCCCAGTTCGCCGAATCCGACGAGCCGCTGCCGCTCGCGGGGGTGCTCGTCAACCACCTCGTGCCCGACGCCACCGCCCCGCTGGGCGAGAAGCTGCCGGGCAACCTGCCCGTGCTCGCCGACGTGCCCTTCGCGGCCAAGCTCCAGGCGCTGCGGCTGGCCGATGTGGCCGAGGCGCTCAAGCTCACCGTCGAACGCGCCGGCAACATGAGCAAGGCCCGCGTCGAGCACGTGACGATCGCCGGGCGCGGAGTCGAGGGCCTGATCGACCGCCTGCAGCCCAACGCTCTGGTGGTGGCCGCGGGCGAGCGCTCCGACATCGCTCTGGCCTGCGCGCTGGCCTGCACCCAGGGCCTGCCGCTCGCCGGCCTGCTGCTGACCTGCGGCACCCGCCTCGCTCCTCAGGTGCTCAACCTGCTGCGCGGCCCCGGCCTTGCCGATCTGCCGATCCTCTCCAGCGAGGAGGATACCTTCGCCACCGGCGCGGCGCTGGCCGCCCTCTCGCACCACGTCCGCGCCGACGACGCCGGACGCATGGGCGAGGCGATGGCCCACGCCTCCGAGCACATCGTGACCACCCTGCTGCGCGAACGCATCGGTGCCCCCGGCCCGGTGCGCATGCCGCCGCCGGCCTTCCGCTACCGCCTGATCCAGCTCGCCCGCGCCGCCGGCAAGCGCATCGTGCTGCCCGAGGGCGACGAGCCGCGCACCATCAAGGCCGCCGCGATCTGCCAGACCAAGGGCATCGCCACCTGCATCCTGCTCGGCGAGGCGGACAAGATCCGCGCCGTCGCCTCCGAGCAGGGCGTGGAGCTGCCGAGCGGACTGGAGATCCTCGACCCCGCCGCGGCGCGTGCGAAATACGTGCCGCCGATGGTCGAGCTGCGCAAGAAGAAGGGCCTCACCCCCGAGGACGCCCTCAAGCAGCTCCAGGACAACGTGGTGCTCGGCACCATGATGCTCGCCGAGGACGACGTGGACGGCCTGGTCTCGGGCGCGGTGCACACCACCGCCAACACCATCCGTCCGGCGCTCCAGCTGATCCGCACCGCTCCGGGGGCGAACATCGTCTCCTCGGTGTTCTTCATGCTGATGCCGAACCAGGTGTTCGTCTACGGCGACTGCGCCGTGAACCCCGACCCGACCGCCGAGCAGCTCGCCGACATCGCGCTGCAGTCGGCCGATTCGGCCAAGTCGTTCGGCATCGAGCCGCGGGTGGCGATGATCTCCTACTCCACCGGCACCTCCGGCCAGGGCGCAGACGTGGACAAGGTGCGTCAGGCCCTCGAGATCGCCCGCAGCCGGGCGCCGGAGCTGCTGATCGACGGGCCGCTGCAGTACGACGCCGCCTCGGTGGAGAGCGTCGGCCTCCAGAAGGCACCGGGCAGCAAGGTCGCGGGCCATGCCAACGTGTTCGTCTTCCCCGACCTCAACACCGGCAACACCACCTACAAGGCGGTGCAGCGCTCGGCGCACCTGATCAGCATCGGGCCGATGCTCCAGGGCCTGCGCAAGCCGGTCAATGACCTCTCGCGCGGCGCCCTGGTGGACGACATCGTCTTCACCATCGCGCTGACGGCCATCCAGGCCTCCAACCGCAAGTAGGTCCGGCTCCCGGCCGACAGGAAAAGGGCCTTCTCCCCGGGCCGGGGGGAAGGCCCTTTCTGCGCCCTGCGCCCGCCTTTCCGTGAGGAAGAAAGGCCTTCTTTTTGCCTTCCGGAAAAAGAAGCAAAAAGGACTTTTGTTCGTTGGGCTCC
>CALNAL010000394.1 GCA_937874445.1 uncultured Acetobacteraceae bacterium
CGCAAGCCTGTCGCGATCGGCTTCACCGTGCTGGTGCTGGCCTTTCTCGCCCTGCCGGTGCTGGTGCTGGTGCCGCTCAGCTTCACCTCGGGGCAGCTGCTGACCCTGCCGGTGCCGGGATACGGGCTGCGCTGGTACCGGGTGTTCTTCACCGATCCGCGCTGGGGACTCGCCATCCGCAACTCCCTGGTGGTGGGGGCGGCGACGGCCGTGCTGGCCACCACGCTCGGCACCGCCGCCGCCTGGGGGCTGCATCGCGGGCGCTTTCCCGGGCGGCGGCTCATCGCGGCGGCCCTCTCGGCGCCGATCGTGGTGCCCTCGGTGATCGCCGGGGTGTCGATGTATTTCGCCTTTGCCGCGGTGGGGCTGGCGAGCACCCTGGCCGGGCTGGTGCTGGCCCATACCGTGCTGGCGCTGCCCTATGTGGTGATCGTGCTGGCCGCCGCCCTGCGCGGCTTCGATACGCGGCTGCTGCTGGCCGCCGAGAGCCTGGGCGCCTCACGGCCGGTGGCCTTCCGCCGGGTGGTGATCCCGCAGATCGCGCCGGGCATCGCGGCCGGGGCGCTGTTCGCCTTCGCCATCAGCTTCGACGAGCTGATCGTGGCGCTGTTCATCGCCGGGCCCGACCAGTTCACCCTGCCGCGCCAGATGCTGGCCGGGCTGCGCGAGCTGCTCAGCCCGGCGATCTGCGCCGCCGCGGTGGTGCTCAGCGGGGTTTCCATGCTGCTGCTCGGGGTGCAGCAGGCGCTGCGCCGGGAGCGATAGGGGGCACGCTCAGGCCGCGCGCCAGTAGCAGGCCCCGGCGGAGGCCAGCCGCAGCGCCACCAGGCGGACGCCCCGCACGTCGATGCGGCCCAGGCCGTCGCTCCAGCGCAGGCCGGATTCGGGGGCGTACCAGCCCTTCCCGAGGCGGGGATCGTCGAGCGCCAGCTCCCTCCTGTCGAGCGCCAGCCCGGCCAGGGCCACGCCGAGGCGGCGGGTGTCGCGGCCGGACATCTGGGTCTCGGCGGGGATGAAGCGGCGCGAACGCAGGGCGAGGTCGCGCGCCCCGTCGGGCAGGACGAGATAGAGCGTGCCGCCGAAGGGATGCCCCGCCAGGACCGCGCCGTCCACCACCAGCTCCAGGGCCGGATTGGTCGTGCGGGCGTGGCCGAGAAGCTCGGCACGGTGCAGCAGGCGCATGCGCAGGGCCTCCAGGGGCTCCCCCGAGCGCACCAGCGGCGCGCAGGCCCGCTCCTTCCAGATCCGCAGCGCCGCGCCGCGGGGGGCGAAATCGGGAAACAGCGGGTGCGGCCCGGTGCCTTCCACGAAGGCGCCGCGATTGCCGGTATCGAGATAGCTCTCGCAAGGCAGGCCCTCGGCCAGCAGCACGTCGTGGCTCGCCAGCTCGACATGCCAATAGGTGACCTCCGCGCGGGAGTCCTGGCGGATGGTGCGGCCGTTGAGCAGGTGGCGCACCGGCACCAGCACGCCGCCCATGAACACCGCATGGTCGGGCGAGAGCCAGAGATCGGCGGCCGGCTGGCCGGGCCCGAAGGCGCCGGGGCACACGTGCACGGGCTGCACGTCCCAGGGGCGGGGATGGCGGGAGAGATCGATGCGGCGATGGCCGGTCCAGATCACCCTCGCCGTGCCGCCCTGGGCGAGGGCGACGGATTGGCCCGCGCCGAGACGCTCGACCGCGACCGGACCGGCGGGGGTGGCGATGCGGGTGCCCTGCGCAAAGCAGGCGAGGATCGTGCTGGTGGCTACCGAGGCGCCGTCGGAGAAGGTGAGCGTGGAAATGCCGTAGAGGGTATCGATGATGCCGGAGGAGAGGTACTCGACATAGACGGTCGAACCGTGGTCGGGAGACCAGTAGCTGTAGCCCGGAGCAGCCGCGTTGAACTGGGCCGTGTCGGTGCCGCCATAGCCCGAGATGACGTCGGCCTGCGTGTTCATGATGAACACGTCGTTGCCCGACCCGCCGATGGCCGCGTTGATCCAGGTGCCGTTGGCGATGCGGATGTTGTTGACCATGCCCGCGCAGCTCGAGAAGTTGCCGGGGTTCATGTTGATGACGCTGCTGGTGGAGAAGCCGCGCAGGTCGAGCGTGTTGTTGCCGGCCGAATCCCAGATGGTGATGACGGGGTGGGTGTCGACGTTGAAATTGTAGAAGGTGCCAAGCGCGCTGGAGGCGGAAAAGGTGCTGTTGAAGCCGAAGGTCTGGCCGACGGTGAGGGGGGAGGAGGTGGCCGCGCCGTAGAGTTCCTGGATGGCCTCGATGTCGAGTTCCATGGGCGTGGTGGAATAGTAGGTGACCCCGCCGGTCGTCCAGTTCACCGCCTTCTCGACGGAATTGTACGATGAATAATACGAGGCCGTGCTGTCGGTGGGGTCGATGTAGGACATGATCGACCACAGGCGCGAATCATAGACGCTGTTCTGCTGGGAGGCGGGCGAGACGCTTCCGTTGTAGTCGCCGGCATGGCCGAGCCCGAGCACGTGCCCGAGTTCGTGCACCACGGTGTTCAGTCCGTAATTGCCGTAGGTGGCCATGTCGGCCGCGGACAGGCTCCAATAGGCCTCCGACGTATTATACGCGATATAGACATCGGAGGGATTGGAGATCGTGGTGCTTCCGAAGGACGAGTAGTATTCCTGGGAATATGTGGACGGATTTCCGGAACTGGTGCGCGTGATATAGAAATTGGCGGAGTTCTGGCTGTACACCTGCGAGAAGGTGACGTTGGCCACCGCGGACCACAGGGCCATCCCGGCCTGGAAATAGGCCTGCTCGAAGGCGGTCCAGCCCGAGTTCACGTCGAAATAATAGGTGACGGTGCCGCCAGACGTGCCGATGGTTCCCGAGCCCCATTTGTGGGCCAGGGATTGGCTGTCCGAGACCCAGTAGGACTGCGAGGCAGCCGTGCCGAAGGCGGTGACTCCGCTGATGAAGCTGACCTCTCCGTCCGCTCCGGGTTCCAGGCTGACGGCGTCGGTGACGGACTGTACCGCGGTGGAAAGCGTCACCTGCTCATAGGCCGGGAGGGAAAGCTGGGGGGCCGCGGCCCAGTCCGCCAGGGACTGGGGCGAAACGAATGTCTTGCTGCCAGGCATGACGTTGTTCTCGTGCCGTCTTTAGGGTGGTGCCGAAATAATGAAGAAAGTCCAAGTTTTTATAATTTTTATATCATCATTAACGTTTGTCAACGAGTTTCGCGAACTGTCACGCCACTGCCGCCAGGCACGACGGCCTGTTCCCCGCTGCCGTCTCCGGGGAGGGCACAGGAATCCGGCGCCGCGGATGGAGGTGGTTCTTTCCGGCTTTTGTTTCTTCCGAGGAATTAGGTGTCCCCGTCCCCTGCCTGGAGGCGTCCCCTGCCTGGAGGCGTCCCCTGCCTGGAGGCGGCCCCCGCACGGATGCAGGCGGCCCCTCTCACAGATAGGGCAGGGCCAGCCGCGTGGCCGCGTCGCGCAGGCGGACGGGCAGGGAGCGGGCCGCGAGGCGGTGTCCGGTCAGCCGGCTCTTCTGGCAGGCGACGATGCGTCGGGTCAGGCCCTCGACGAGGGCGGCATCGTAGACCTCGACGTTGACCTCGAAGTTCAGCCGCAGCGAGCGCATGTCCCAGTTGGCGCTGCCGATCAGGGCCCATTCCCCGTCGATGATCATCAGCTTGGTGTGGTCGAAGGGCGGCGGGTTGTGCCAGATGCGGCAGCCGCACTCCAGGAGCGGCCCGACATGCGCGGCCAGCGCCCAGTCCATGAAGGGGTGGTTGGAGCGGGCGGGCAGCACGATGTCCACCGCGATGCCGCGCATGGCCGCCAGGGCGAGGGCGGTGACGGCGCGCTCGTCGGGCAGGAAATAGGGCGTCTGGATGGCGATCGAGCGGTGCGCGCAGGCAATGGCCTGGAGCATCAGCATCTCGATCTTGCGGTTGTCGGCGTCGGGGCCCGAGGTGATGACGCGCGCCACCGCCGTGCCGGCGGACGCCAGCTCGGGAAACCACAGCCGCCCGGCGAGATCCTCGCCATAGGCGAAGGCCCAGTCGGTGGCGAAGGCCTCGGCCAGCTCGGTGACGACCGGGCCGGCAAGATGGAAATGCAGGTCGCGCACGGGATGGCGGGGATGGCTCTGGAGGAGGTTGTCGGCGGAGATGTTCATCCCCCCGGTGAAGCCCTCGCGGCCGTCCACGATGAGAATCTTGCGGTGGGTGCGCAGGTTGATGAAGGGCATGCGCCATGGCAGCGCCGAGTGCATGAAGCGCGCCACCGGCACCCCGGCGGCCTCCAGGCGGCGGGCGGCTCGGGCCCGGAAATAGCCGCCGCCGATGCCGTCGATCAGCACGCGCACCGCGACGCCGCGATTCTGGGCGGCGATCAGCGCGTCGAGGAAGTCCCCCCCGGCGGCGTCGTCGCGCAGGATGAAGCTTTCCAGAGCGATGGAGCTGCGTGCCCCGGCGATGGCGGATAGCATACGCGGGTAGGCCTCGTCGCCATTGGACAGCAGCTCGATGCGGTTGCCCTCCAGCAGGGGGCGACGGGTGATGCGCGCCCCGGCGCGCTCCAGCGGCGCGAGATGGGCCGCGGAGGCCGGGGGGTGCGCGGCGGTCAGCTCGTGCTGGAAATGGTCGTGGGGGCGCAGTTGGCGGGCGCGGCGGGAGATGCGGTTGATGCCGAAAAGGGCATAGAGCACCCCGCCGGCGAAGGGGGCGAGCCAGGCCAGGCCCATCCAGCCCAGCGCGGTGGCGGTGTCGCGCTTGACGTGCAGGACATGCAGGCTGATCGCCACGGCGATGGCTAGGCCGACCGGCGTGAGGGCCCCGAGGCCGACGCGTTCGAAGAAAAGAAGATGGACCCAGTCCAGCACGCTCAGCACGCGGGTCTCCCGTCGCGGATGGCTTCAAGGTGGGGCACGGG
>CALNAL010000395.1 GCA_937874445.1 uncultured Acetobacteraceae bacterium
CCCCACCCCCGTCGGCCCGGCCGGCCGGCTGGAGCTTGACGCGGCCACCCGCCAGAGCCTGGAAATCGTGCGAGCCCATGACGGCGGCACCCAGCATACCCTGCTCGCCTCGGTGCAGCGCACCCTCACCGCGGCCGGCGCACGGCGGCTGGCCGAACAGCTGGGGGCGCCGCTCACCGACCCCGCCGCCATCACCGGGCGGCAGGATGCCTGGTCGTGGCTGCTGGCCACCCCCGCCGCCGCAACCGAGCTGCGCCGCGCGCTGCGCCAGGCACCGGACATGGCCCGCGCGCTGGGGCGGCTTTCGCTGGGCCGCGGCGGCCCGCGCGACCTCGGCGCCCTGCGCGACGGACTGGCCGCGGCGGCCATCGCGCGCGAGGCCCTCTCCGGCCCCCTGCCGCATCTGCTGGAACGCGCCCGCGCCGCCCTCGCGCCCGACCCGGACCTCGCCGCCCGGCTCACCGCGGCCCTGGTGGAATCCCCCCCCATGCGGCTCGACCCCCTCCAGGGCGGCGCCATCGCTCCCGGCTTCGACGGCGAACTCGACGCCCAGCGCCGCCTGCGCGACGACAGCCGGCAGGTCATCGCCCGCCTGCAGCTCGACTACGCACAGAAATACGACGTCGCCACCCTCAAGATTCGCCACCACGCCCAGCTCGGCTACCTCATCGAGGTGCCGGCGGCGGCGGTGGAGCGGCTGCGCGAGCACCCCGACCTCACGCTGCGCCAGGGCATGGCCAACGGCGCGCGCTTCTCCTGCGTGGAACTGGCCGAACTCGACCGGCGCATCACCGAGGCGGGCGAGCGGGCGGCGGCCCGCGAACGGGCGGTGGTGGCCACGCTGGTCGCGGAGTGCCTGGCCCGCGGCGGCCCGCTGGCGGACTGCGCCGCGGCGCTGGCCGCGCTCGACGTGGCGCAATCGGCCGCCACCCTGGCCGCCCCCGGCACCTGGTGCCGCCCGGAGGTCGCCGACGACAACAGCTTCCTCATCGAGGCCGGACGCCACCCGGTGGTGGAGGCCGCCCTGGCGGGGGGCGATCCTTTCGTGCCCAACGACTGCGACCTCTCGCCCGACCGCCGGGTGCTGCTGCTCACCGGCCCCAACATGGCGGGCAAGTCCACCTATCTGCGCCAGAACGCGCTGATCGTGCTGCTCGCCCAGGCCGGGCTGCCGGCGCCGGCCGGACGGGTGCGGATCGGTGTGGTGGACCGCCTCTTCTCGCGCGTCGGAGCCTCCGACGACCTCGCCCGCGGGCGCTCCACCTTCATGGTGGAAATGACGGAGACCGCCGCGATTCTGCACCGCGCCGGGCCGCGCAGCCTGGTGGTGGTGGACGAGATCGGGCGCGGCACCGCCACGCTGGACGGGCTGGCCATTGCCTGGGCGGTGCTGGAGGCGCTGCACAACTCGGTGCGCTGCCGCACCATCTTCGCCACCCACTTCCACGAGCTGGCCCGGCTGACCGGCGAGCTGCCCCATCTCGCGCCGCATACCATGCGGGTGAAGGAGTGGAAGGGCGAAGTGGTCTTCCTCCACGAGGTGGCTCCGGGTGCGGGCGGACGCAGCTGGGGCGTGCACGTGGCGGGGCTCGCCGGGGTTCCGGCCCCGGTGCTCAAGCGCGCCGCGCGCCTGCTCGCGGCGTTGCAGGAACGCGCCGGCAACCTCACCGACGCCGGCGCCCTGCCGCTG
>CALNAL010000396.1 GCA_937874445.1 uncultured Acetobacteraceae bacterium
GACCGCCCCAATGTCATCTTCATCCTGGCCGACAATGTGGGCTACGGCGATCTCGGCTGCTACGGCGGCGGCGAGCTGCGCGGTGCCCCCACCCCGCGGCTGGATGGACTGGCCCGCGAAGGGCTGCGGCTCACCCAGTTCCTGGTCGAGCCGGCCTGCACGCCCTCGCGGGCAGCCCTGATGACGGGGCAGTACTCGATCCGCAACGGTCTTTCGCTCATCGAGATGCCGGGCAAGACCGGCCAGCTCCCCGAGCGTGCCTTTACCATGGCGGAACTGTTCAAGAATTCCGGTTACGCCACGGCAATCTTCGGAAAATGGCACCTCGGCGGCGCACCGCAGAGCCTGCCGACAGCCCACGGCTTCGACGAGTTCTATGGAATCTCCCCGGATCTTTCCTGGGACTCCGCGATCTATCCCGAGGCCCTCAAGCTGACGCACAGCGGCGATGCCGAGGAGGAGAAGCGCCTCGAGCAGATGCTCTGCATCTTCCAGGCCTCCGCGGGAGGTCCGCTGCAACGGGTCAAGCCCTATACTCCCGCCGTGCGTGCCGAAATCGACACCGAACTCACCGCGAAGTCGATCGACTTCATCACCCGCCAATCCTCGGCCGGGCGGCCCTTCTTTCTCTATCTGCCATTCTCGATGGGCCACTTCCCCAATCTGCCCGCGCCAGCCTTCAAGAACGCCTCACGCATCGGCGACTACGGCGACAAGATGATGGAGGGCGACTTCCATGTCGGCCAGATCCTCGATGCCCTGCAGCAACGGGGGCTGGCCGACAACACCATCGTCGTGTTCGCTTCCGACAATGGCCCGCAGGGCGAAACGGTTCGCGAACTCGGCAACGACGGCACTCCCGACATGGGAAACGCGGGTCCGTTCCGCGGTGAACTCGGCGAAGTGACCGAGGGCGCGATCCGCACCTGCGCGATTCTTCGCTGGCCCGGCCATATCAAGTCGGGGACGACATCCTACGCGATGTTCTCGATCATGGACTTCCTGCCCACCTTTGCCCACATCCTCGGTGCCGCCCTGCCGACCGACCGGCCGATCGACGGGCTCGATCAGACCGACGTACTGCTCGGGACCAACCCCACGGGCCCCCGCGACAGCCTTCTCAGCTTCGTCGGACCTGACCTGCTCGCCGTGCGCCTGCACCAGTGGCGTCTCTACTTCACCAACGTCCATCCGACCGGCTCCGGCCCGCAGCGCCTGCCCGGCTTGTTCTCGGCCAGCGAGCCGATGGCCGGCTATCCCAGGATCTACAACATCGAGATGGATCCCCACGAGGACCTCAACATCGGGGGCATGTACATGTGGGTCATGCAACCGGCCTTGCAGGTCGTTGCTGCCTACGAGGAGACATTGAAGAAGTTCCCCAACCCGCCACCGGCCAACCTGACACGGTTCTGAAAGACCGTTCGAGAACGGCGAGGAAAGTCAGGCCCCCCGTGTCGCCCCCTTCCAACAGTCCCGGACGATTTGCAGCGTCACTCCGCCAATCCGCGCTGCTTCTGTGCGGCTGGCCCCTTTGTAGATCGCCGCCAGTGAAAGCAGGCGCCGGGCCTGCGGATCATCTTTCGACCGCCGCATCGTAGTCCGCGCGAAGGGGGATCGGCATGCCAAACTCCCGCTCGATTCTCCCTCCTTGAATCAGCCTCCCTCCCGCGCCGCCCCCCCCCTACGAG
>CALNAL010000397.1 GCA_937874445.1 uncultured Acetobacteraceae bacterium
GCGGGGCGGGCAGCGGTTCCCCCGCGCCTCCCCCCTGGGCGAGCGCGCCCGGCGCGGCGAGGAGCAGCAGGCAGGCCGACAGGAGTGGACCGAGGCGCATGCCGGCAGGCTACATCGCCCGTTCCCGGGAGGCCAGGGAATGCGACCGCCCGCAAAAGATCGCTCCCAGCAGATTGATTTTTCGCAATTTCCAGTCCACCTTGTCGCACGCCTTTCCTGCCAAGACTGCTGTACGACGATGTCATAAATTCTGTCGAAACCTTCCGGGGATCAAAGCATGTCAGGAAGCACGCAAACGCCAAGTTCTGCCGGCTCTCCGCCGCCAGCCACAAAGAAGGGTGGCCGCTGGTGGCGAGCTGTTGTTCCGTTCGCCATTGCCATCATTATTGCTCTCCTTCCTGCTCCGGCGGGGCTGCAGCAATTCTCCTGGTATTATTTTGCCATTTTCGTCGGCGTGATTGCCGCCCTGGTGCTGGAGCCGCTACCCAACCCGGCAGTCGGGGTGATCGGCATCTCGCTGGTGGCGGCGCTGGCGCCGTGGGTGCTGGAATCGCCGGCCGAGCTGGCCAAGCCCGGGTTCAACCGGGTCGGCGAGGCGGCGAAATGGGCGCTCGGCGGATTTTCCTCCACCACGGTGTGGCTGATCGGCGCGGCCTTCATGTTCGCCACCGGCTACGAAAAAAGCGGGCTCGGGCGACGCATCGCGCTGACCCTGGTCAAGAAGCTGGGCAAGCACACCCTCTCGCTGGGCTATGCCAACGTGGCCATCGAGACGCTGCTGGCCATTGTCACCCCTTCCAACAGCGCCCGTGGCGCCGGAGCGGTGTTCCCGATCGTCTCGCAGCTGCCGCCGATCTACAAGAGCATGCCGAACGATCCGTCGCGGCGCCTGATCGGTTCCTACGTGATGTACACGGCCTTCGTCGCCAACACCATCACCAGCACGCTGTTCGTCACCGGCTGCGCGCCGAACTTCCTGGCGCTGGAATTCGCCCGCCGTCTGGCGAAGGTCGATGTGAGCTGGACGCAGTGGTTCCTGGCCTCCGCGCCCTTCGCGCTGCCGCTGCTGCTGCTGATGCCGCTCATCGTCTATCTGATCTATCCGCCCCAGCAGAAGCGCAGCCCCGAGGTCTCGGTCTGGGCGGCCGAACAGCTGCATGAGATGGGCCCGTTCAGCCACCGCGAGCTCAAGCTGAGCATCATCGTCGTCTGTGCCGTGCTGCTGTGGATCGCCGGCGACAAGTGGCTGGATTCCTCGATGGTGGCGTTCCTCGCGATGTCGGCGATGCTGGTCACCGGCGTGCTGACCTGGAACGACATGGCCAAGAACCATGCAGCCTGGACCTGCGTGATGCTGCTGGCCACCATGGTGACCATGGCCACCGGCCTGGCGAAGGTCGGCTTCGTGAAATGGTTCGCCACCTTCTCCGCGGCGCATCTCGGCGGGATGGACCCCACCATGACGATGATGGCGCTGATCACGGTCTATTTCGTGTCGCACTACTTCTTCGCGAGCCTGACCGCGCACACCTCGGCGATGTTCCCGGTCATGCTCGGCGTCGGCCTGGGGCTGCCCGGCCTGCCGGTGGACAAGCTGGTGCTGGGCCTGGCCCTGACCACGGGCATCATGGGCGTGATCTCGCCCTACGCCACGGGCCCGGCGCTGCCGTACTACAACTGCGGCTACATGAAGCCGGCCGAGTTCTGGGGGATGGGCCTGCTGTTCGGGGCGCTCTTCCTGGCCGCGCTGCTCTTCATCGGCCTGCCGGTGATGATGATGTACTAGCCGGCGCCTTTTCCAACGGAAGGCCGCGGATCGCGAGGTCCGCGGCCTTTTTCGTGCCCGCTCACTCGCGGAAGGCCTGCCGCAGCACCCGGGCCGCGGCGGCGGGGTCGTCGGCCCCGGCGATCGCCGAGATCACCGCCAGCCCGTCGGCCCCGGCCCGGCGCAGCGCCCCGGCATTGGCGGCCCCGACCCCGCCGATCGCCATCGCCGGCAGCGCGAGCGCCGCCCGCACCGCCGCGAATCCCGCGAGCCCGAGCGGGGGCGCGGCATCGGTCTTGCTCGGCGTGGCCCACACCGGCCCGATGCCCACGTAGTCCACGCCCGCCGCGACGCGGCCGGCCTGGGCGAGATTCTCCACCGAGAGCCCGAGGATCGCCTCCGGCCCCACCCGCGCCCGCGCCGCCGCCGGGGCGAGGTCGGACTGCCCGACATGCACCCCGTCGGCGCCGACCGCCGCGGCCAGGGCGGCATCGTCGTTGACCACCAGCGCCACCCCGGCGGGCCGGCACACCGCCAGCAGCCGCCGCGCCAGTGCCGCCGCCTCGGCGGGCGGGGCGGCCTTCCAGCGCAGCTGCACCATGGTGGCGCCCCCGGCGATGGCCGCCACCGCCACCGCCACCGGGTCGCGCCCGGGGGTATCGCGCGGCCCCACCACCAGGCAGAGCGGCGGGTCGCCGGCGCGGCGCCCGGCGCCGCCGCGCCGCCGCCGGCCGGCGCGCGCGGCGCGGGCGCGC
>CALNAL010000398.1 GCA_937874445.1 uncultured Acetobacteraceae bacterium
CCGAGCACCCGCCCGTAGCGGGCCGGATCGGCCGGGTGCATCGCCAGCAGCGCCAGCCCTACGTCGCCGGCGGCGCGGCGCTGACGCAGGCGACGGAGGGTCGCGGCGGAGATCAGCGGGTTGTCGGCATAGAGCACGGCGACATCGCCGTCGCCGAAGTAACCGGCGGCCTGCAGTGCCGCGTGTCCGGTGCCCAGGCGTTCCTGCTGCACCACCACCGCATGTGGGGCGGCCACGCGGGCCAGCGCCTCCATGTCGGGACCGACCACCACGACGATGCGCTCGAAGGCGCTCGTGCAGCTGTCGATGAGGTGGGCCAGCATGGGGCGGCCGGCAATGGGGTGAAGGGCCTTGGGCAGCGCCGACTTCATGCGCGTACCCAGACCTGCTGCGAGCAATACGGCGGTGGCACTCATCATGGCTTCGGGGTAGCTGTCTCGCTCGCGCCATGTCAAAGGGGGAGAGAGTCAATCTTGATTTCCGAACACAACAGCGCCGCGTCCACTCTGGTGGGCGCCGTGCCCACGATGGTGCTCGATCTCGATGGCACCCTGGTGGATTCTGTTCCCGACCTGACCGCCGCGGTGAACCACATGCTGGTCGCGCGCGGCCTCGCGCCCTACGGGGAGGCCGATGTCAAGGGCATGGTGGGCGACGGCACGCCCAAGCTCGTCGCGCGGGCCTTTGCCGGCCGCGCCACTCCCGAGGATGCCACCGGCCATGCCGACTTCCTCACCTACTACGCCGCCCATACCACCGACATCACCCGCCCCTTTCCCGGCGTTCCGGAGACTCTCGCGACCCTGAGCGCGGCGGGATGGCGCCTGGCCGTGTGCACCAACAAGCCCGAGGGGCCGGCGCGCACCCTGCTCGGCAACCTCGGACTGGCTCCCTTCTTCGTCGCGGTGGGCGGGGGTGACAGCTTCCCCTTCCGCAAGCCCGATCCGCGCTTTCTTTCCGCTGTGCTCGATGCGGCCGGCGCCGACCGGCGGTACGCGGTGATGGTGGGCGATCACCCCAACGACGTGAACGCCGCGGCGGGGGTGGGCATCCGCTCGATCTTTGCCGCCTGGGGCTACTGCCCGCGCGAGTCCGGCGCGCATGCCACTGCCGTGGCCGAGCGCTTCCCCGAGCTGGCCACCCTCGCTCCCAGGATGCTGGGGCTCTAGCCTGCCTCTTGGCGCCCGCCCTGTGCTGACGCGGGGTGGGGCTCCTCGCCTGGACGGGCGACAAGGACGGGCAGCAATGCTGTGCGGCCGAGGGTTTCGGGAAGCGTTAAGGCATTTCGTCATAAAATTTCACGCAATTCCGCGGCGGCCGGTTGACGCGCAAGGCGCCGGGGCGGAAGGGTTGCAGCTTTGGTTTTGTCCTTGATCCTCGGAGTTCGCGCGCAAAATGAGCAATGCCCATCCTGCCTGGCCATTCGTTGATGCCCATCGCCAGCCCTACGAGGCCCTGAGCGATCGGATCTGGGACAAGCCGGAGCTGGGCTTTGCCGAGACCTATGCCGCCTCCCAGCACGCCGCCCAGATGCGCGCCGAGGGATTCCGTGTGACCGAGGGCATCGCCGGCATGCCCACCGCCCTGATGGCCGAGGCGGGCGAGGGAGGGCCGGTGATCGCCATCCTCGGCGAGTTCGACGCCCTGGCGGGGCTTTCCCAGGAGGCCGGGGTGGCCGAGCGGCGCGCCCTGGTGGAGGGTGGCTCGGGCCATGGCTGCGGCCACAACATGCTGGGCTCCGGCGCCATGCTCGCCGCCTCCGCCGTGAAGGACTGGCTCGCCGCCAACCACAGGCCCGGGCGGGTGCGCTACTACGCCTGCCCCGCCGAGGAAGGCGGCTCGGGCAAGCTGTTCATGGCCCGCGACGGCGCCTTCGATGATGTGGACATCGCCATCACCTGGCACCCCGGCGCCTTCGCCGCGGTCGGCGGGACGGTGGCGCTGGCCAATCTCCAGGCCGATTTCAGCTTTATCGGCCGGGCCAGCCACGCCGCTGCTGCGCCGCATCTCGGCCGCTCCGCGCTCGACGCGGTGGAGCTGATGAACGTCGGCGTGAACTACATGCGCGAGCACATGCCTTCCAGCGCGCGCATCCACTACGCCTACATCGACGCCGGCGGGATTGCGCCCAATGTGGTGCAGGCCCATGCCACCGTGCGCTACACCGTGCGCGACCTGGAGCTGCCCAGCGTGCGTGCGCTGTTCGCCCGCGTGGTGAAGATCTCCGAGGGCGCGGCGCTGATGACCGAGACCACCGTCTCGCACACCCTGCTCGCCGGGATGAGCAGCATGCTGCCCAACACCCCGCTCGCCGAGACACTGCAAAAGAACCTCGACCGCCTCGGCCCGCCGCCCTTCGACGAGGCCGACCGCACCCTCGCGCGCCGCTTCCAGGCGACCTTCAAGCCCGAGGACTACGCCGCCGCCTTCCAGCGCGCCGGCATCCCGGCCCGGCCGGACGTGGCGCTGTGCGACGTCATCCCGCCGATCGACGTGCCCCCGCCCACCACCCTCGGCTCGAGCGACGTGGGCGACGTCTCCTGGGTGGTGCCGCTCGTCGAGGTGCGCGGCGCGACCTGGGCGGTGGGCACCGCCGGGCATTCCTGGCAGATGGTCGCCCAGGGCAAGACCCCCTTCGCCAAGAAGGGTATGGTCCATGCCGCCAAGGCGATGGCTGCCACCGCCGTCGATGTGCTTTCCGACCCGGCCCTGCTGGCGGCGGCCAAGGCCGATTTCACCGCGCGCACCAACGGCGCGCCCTACGACTGCCCCGTCGGCCCGGAGGTCAAGCCGGCGCTCGACAAGTATTCAGGAGCATGACCGTGCTGCCACCTGCGGACAATTCCGCCCAGCGCCGCTCGCCGAGCTACCGGCTGGCGGTGGAGGATCCCGAGTTCCTGCAGCGCGACGAACTGCGTTCCATCCGCTTTGCCCTGGAATACCAGAAGGCGGAGTTGGCGCTGCAGGATTGGGGGATCCGCTCGACCATCATCGCCTTCGGTTCGGCCCGCGCCCCCTCGCCCGAGCAGGTCGCGGCCATGCCGGAGGAGAAGGTGACCCCGCGGGTGCGCCGCATGCTGGCTTGGTACGAGGCCGCCCGTGCCTTCGGCCGCCTCGCCTCCGAGAATGGCGGTGCCTTCGCCCCCAAGAACCGTTGGCGCGACAACGTGATCGCCACCGGTGGCGGCCCGGGCATGATGGAGGCCGCCAACCGCGGTGCCTGGGAGGCCGGGGCGCCCACCGTCGGGTTCAACATCACCCTGCCCCACGAGCAGGGGCCCAATCCCTACATCACCCCAGCGTTGAGTTTCCGCTTCCACTACTTCGCCATGCGCAAAATGCATCTGGCCAAGCGGGCCAATGCGCTGATTGTGTTCCCCGGGGGATTTGGCACGCTCGACGAACTGTTCGAGGTGATCACCCTTGTGCAAACTGGTAAGTCGCCGCGCGTGCCCATCGTGCTGTTCGACCAGGAATACTGGCGGCGGCTGGTGAACTTCGAGGCGCTCATGGAAGAGGGGATGGTGCGGGCGGAAGAGGTCGCCCTGCTCGAGTTCGCCGATACCGTCGAGGGAGCCTGGGAGGCGATGCTGCGCCGTGGGCTCAAGGTCGACAAGGACAAGGGCAACGGTGCCGCGGCGGCCCAGCCGGCTGCGGCGGCACCTGGCGGAGCCTCGGCCGCGCGCCAGGACTAGCTATGCTCGGAGCGGTTTTTCTGTTGCTGGCCTGCCAGATGGCCGGCGAGGCGGTGGCGCGTGTGCTCGCCCTGCCGGTGCCCGGCCCGGTGCTCGGGATGGTGTTGCTGTTCGTGCTGCTTGCCGCGCGGGGGGCCGCCATGCCGGCCTTCCGGCGCGACGAACTGGGCCACCTCAACGGCGTCTCGGGCACGTTGCTTGCCAATTTCTCGTTGATGTTCCTCCCTGCCGGGGTGGGTATCATCCAGCAGGGCCACGTGCTGGCCGACAACTGGCTGGGGCTGGTGGTGGCCATCGTCGTCTCCTCGCTGGTCAGTCTGGCCGTCACCGGCTGGGTGTTCCTCGCCGTCTCACGGATGCTCGCGCGATGAACACGCTTCAGACCGTGCGCGGCGGGCTCGGGGTGGTGTGGGTCTATCTCGTGCCCAGCCCGCTGTTGTGGCTTACCGTGACCGTCGGCGCCTATGCGCTGGCCGACCGCATCGCCGCTGCCCTGCGTCGCCATCCGCTGGCCAACCCGTTGCTGATGGCCATCGTCATGGTTGCCGGGCTGGTGGTGGCCACCGGCACGCCCTACGCCGACTATTTCGCCGGGGCGCAGTTCGTGCACGTGCTGCTCGGGCCGGCCACGGTGGCGCTGGCGGTGCCGCTGTGGCGCTCGCGCAAGACCGTGCTGCGCGCGTTGATCCCGCTGCTGGCCGCGCTGGTCGTGGGGTGCGTGGTCTCCATCACCTCGGCGGTGGGCATCGCCTGGGCCTTCGGGGCGCCGCGCATGGTGATCGCCTCCCTCGCGCCGAAATCGGTGACCACCGCCATCTCGATGGGCGTGGCCGAGGCGGTCGGCGGCAATGCGGCGCTGGCGGCCACTATCGTCATCATCACCGGCATCTTCGGGGCCATCGTCGGCTGGCCGATGCTGGAGCGGCTGCGGGTGCGCGACCCCGCCGCGCGCGGCTTCGCCATCGGACTCGCCGCCCATGGCATGGGCACCGCCCGCTGCTTCCAGAGCGACCCCATGGCCGGCACCTTCGCCGGGATCGCCATGGGGCTCAACGGGATGCTGACCGCCTTTCTCGTGCCGGTGGTGCTGCACCTGTTCGGGATGTAGCCTCGTCTGCCTCGGTTATGCTGGTCCGAAATCCCGACACGGAGGACGCAATGGCGATCGAACTTTGGACATGGGATACCCCCAACGGGCGCAAGATCTCGGTGGCTCTGGAGGAGATGGGCCTCGCCTATACGGTGCATCCCGTGGACATCAACAAGGGCGAGCAGTTCGACCCGGCCTTCCTCGCCTTCAGCCCCAACAACCGCATCCCGGCCATTCGCGACTCCGAGGGGCCGGAGGGGACCCCGATCACGGTGTTCGAATCGGGCGCCATCCTGATCTATCTCGGCGCCAAGAGCGGCAAGTTCTGGCCGTCCGGGCTGCGCGCCCAGGTGCCGGTGCTGGAATGGCTGATGTGGCAGATGGGCGGTTTCGGGCCGATGCTGGGGCAGGTGCACCATTTCCTCGGCGTCGAATCCGAGGTGGACCGCCGCTACGGGCTGGCGCGCTACCAGAAGGAGACCCAGCGCCTCTACGGCGTGGCCGACCGGCGCCTGGAGCGGGTGCCCTATTTTGCCGGCGAGGAAGTCTCGATCGCCGACTTCGCCATTCTCGGCTGGGCCTGGCGGCACGAACGCCACGGCATCTCCCTGGCCGACTACCCTCACGTGCGGCGCTGGTACGAGACCATGATGGCCCGCCCTGCCACCCAGCGCGGCTTTGCGGTGGCGCTGCGCTGAGGCCGCGCCTCCCCGGGTGCGAAAATGGAGGAGATGCCAGACGGGGCGCAAAGGCCGTTTGACTTGCGGGCACCGATGGCCCTAGAAGCGGCGCGCAAACGTCGTGGTGGGCATCCGTGCCCGAATGCGGCTCCCGGTGGAGGGATGGCCGAGCGGCTTAAGGCGACGGTTTGCTAAACCGCTGTACATCGTCAAGGTGTACCGGGGGTTCGAATCCCCCTCCCTCCGCCAACTTTTTGATATAGCTTGTATATTTGAGGTGCGGTGACACAAAAACCGTTCCATTGAACGACGGTTTTGGGGCTCCTGCGACACCGTCTGTGCCACCCCTCCCGGGGCGGCAAGGACCCGAAAAGGGCCGGGTCTCTGCTATGCCGCCACGGAGCACTGTCGCGGCGGAGGTGCCCCGAGTAGATCTCGGTCGTGGAAACCTGAGTGTGGCCGAGGTGCTCGGAGAGCCGATAGATACAGGTGTCGGCGTCCGCCAAACTCGCCACGGCAAAGCTGTGACGTAAGCCAGGGATGCGAAACTCGGACGGGATGGCAAGCTCCCGTCCGGCCGCCTCGGCCCCCTTACGCTTGATGGCATAAATTTCTTGAAGGATGACTCGTAGGGGGGGGCGGCGCGGGAG
>CALNAL010000399.1 GCA_937874445.1 uncultured Acetobacteraceae bacterium
GGGCGGATGCCGGGGCCGCGGGGGCCTCCAGGCCGAAGCGGGCGAGCAGGCTGCGGAAGCCCTGCTCTCCGAGCCAGACGGCGAGCTTCTCGGGCTCCGGCGCGCGCACCGCCAGGGCCTCCAGGGGCAGGGGCAGGGGGGCGTCGTCGCGCAGGGTGACCAGCTCGCGCGAGAGGCGGGCCTGGTCGGCGAAATGGATCAGGTTCTCGCGCTTCTTCGAGGGCTTCATGGCGGCGGCGGCGGCGAGCACCGATTCGAGGTCGCCGTATTCGCCGATCAACTGGGCGGCGGTTTTCGGACCGATGCCGGGCACGCCGGGGACGTTGTCCACCGCGTCGCCCATCAGCGCCTGCAGGTCAATCAATTTCTCCGGCGGCACGCCCCATTTCTCGGCCACCTCGGCGGCGCCGATCGGCTTGTGCTTCATCGGGTCGAGCATGTCCACGCCGGGGCGGACGAGCTGCATCAGGTCCTTGTCGGAGGAGACGATGGTGGCGGTGCCCCCCGCTGCCAGGGCGGCGCGGGCATAGGCGGCGATGAGGTCGTCGGCCTCCCAGTCGGGCGCCTCCACCGAGGGGGCGCCGAAGGCCGCCGCCGCCTCGCGCACCAGGGCGAACTGCGGCACCAGCTCCGCGGGGGGCTCGGGGCGCTGGGCCTTGTACTGGTCGTAGATCCGGTTGCGGAAGGTGATGCGCCCGGCGTCGAACACCACCGCGAGGTGGGTGGAGCCGTTCTCCCGGAGCAGCCGCGCCAGCATGTTGGCAAAGCCGTAGACGGCATTGACCGGCGTGCCGTCGGGCCGCGTCATCGGCGGCAGGGCGTGGAAGGCGCGGAAGATGAAGCCCGAGCCGTCGATCAGGACCAGGCGCGGACGGGCCGGAGAGGTGGCGTTCAGTGTGCGGCTCCGCTGGCGGCGCCCGGCTTGAGCACGTAGCGGCGCGAGCAGTAGGGGCAGACGATCTCGCTGCCGGTGATGCGCAGGAACACCCGCGGATGGCCGAGCGGGCCGACCCCGCCGTCGCAGGCCACGACGCGGTCCTCGACGACGATGGTTTCGCTGTGGCCGGGTTGCGGGGCGGCGGGGCGGGGGG
>CALNAL010000400.1 GCA_937874445.1 uncultured Acetobacteraceae bacterium
CAGCACCGCCACCAGCAGCGGCACCGAAGCGGCCCTGGCGGCCGCCTCCAGCGCCGCCACCGCCGCCGCGTCCTGCTCTCCGGCGGGAGCATGCACCGCCAGCACCCCGCCCACCTCGCGCGCGCCGGCCAGCAGCGCCGCCGTCTCGGCCAGCCCGCCCGCGTCGTCGGGGCCGACATAGACGGTCTCGTCGGCGTGCCCGCCCGAGTCGGGGCCGGGCGGCGGGGTCAGCGCTCCGGGGCGGCACGCGGCAATCGCCCCCCGCGTCCCCGCGGCGAGCCGCGCCAGGGCGAGCCCGCCGCGCAGCGCCGCGTCGGCGGCCATCTGCGCCGGTCCCACCGCGTTGGTGGCGATCGCCAGCCCCTCCCCGCGCAGCGGCCGGGCGCGGGTCAGCGTGCCGGCGGCGGCGAACAGGTCCTCCAGCGTCTCCACCGCGAGAATGCCGCAGCGCCGCAGGGCCGCGGCGAACACCGCATCCCCCGCCCCGGACGGCTCGGCCAGCCGCCCCCCGGCGCGGATCGCCACGGTCGGCCGCAGCCGGGCGGCGGCGCGCGCGGCGGAGAGAAAGGCGCGGCGGTCCTTGATGCGGCGGATGTCGAGCAGGATCGCCCCGGTGCCGGGGTCGCGCGCCAGCCAGTCGAGCACCATCGCGAATCCGAGGTCGGCATTGCCGCCGATGCCCACCACGGCGCTGAACCCCACCCCGTTGGGCTCGGCCCAGTCCAGCACCGCGCGGCACAGCGCGGCCGATTGCGAAACCAGCGCCACCCGTCCCGGCCGCGGCCTCAGATGCGCCCGCGAGGCGTTGAGCCCGAGCGCGGGAATGGCGATGCCGAACGAGCCCGGCCCCAGCGCCCGCACCCCGCTCGCCCGCGCCGCCTCGGCGATCCCCTCGCTGAGCGCGACGGCCACGGCGGCGAAGGTGCCGCGCGCGGCCAGGGCGGTGAACACGGGGGCGGCCGGCAGTGCGTCGTCGCAGAGAATGGCGAGGTCGGGCGCCACCGGCAGGGAAGCGATGTCGGGCCAGGCGAACACCCCGCCCACGGCCGCGCGCCCCGGCGCCACCGGCAGCACAGCCCCGCCGAAACCGCCGGCCAGAAGGTTGGCCAGCACCTGCCCGCCGGCCCGCGTCTGCGCGCCGACCACCGCCACCGCCCGCGGCCGGAACAGCGCCTCGGGACGGAACCGGGCGGCATGGGTGTGGGGAAACAACGCCATGGCACTCACCGCGCGAGGGAAGCACGCAGTATGCGCATCCGCCCGGCCCGGGAGCAACGCTCCGGACGTGCCCCTCCGGGGGAACGCTCTGGACGTGACGCCCCTCCGGGGGAACGCTCTGGACGTGACGCCCCTCCGGGGGAACGCTCTGGACGTGACGCCCCTCCGGGGCGATGCTCCCCGCCCCTTCGAACAACACGGAACGCAAAAAACGATGCATCCGACACGACGGGATCTGCTGGCAGGCGCGGCCGCCGCCCTGGCCGCCCCGGCCCTGCTGCGTCCCCACGCGGCACGGGCGGCGGCGCACGATGGCGCCCGCCCGATCCGCATCGGCGAGTTCAACTCCTACACCGCCATTCCCGCCTTCACCCTGCCCTACCGCAACGGCTGGCAGCTCGCGGTGGAACAGGTCAACGCGGCGGGCGGCGTGCTGGGCCGTCCGCTGGAGGTGGTCAGCCGCGACGACGCCGGCTCCCCGCAGGACGCGGTGCGCATCGCCGGCGAGCTGCTCGACGGCGAGAAGGTCGATCTCCTGGCCGGCGGCTACCTCTCCAACGTCGGCCTCGCGGTCTCCGATCTGGCCCGCCAGCGCAAGCGCCTCTACGTCGCCGGCGAGCCGCTCACCGACGCGCTGGTCTGGCAGCAGGGCCACCGCTACTGCTTCCGCCTGCGCCCCTCCACCTACATGCAGGCGGCGATGCTGGTGGAAGAGGCGGCCAAGCTCCCGGCCAAGCGCTGGGTCAGCGTCGCCCCCAACTACGAATACGGCACCTCCACGGTGAAGTGGTTCCGCGAGCTGCTCGCCGCCCGCCGCCCCGATGTGGAGTTCGTCGCCGGACAGCTTCCCGCGCTCGGCCACATCGACGCCGGCGCCACCGTCGCCGCCCTGGAGGCGGCCCGGCCCGACGCCATCCTCAACGTCACCTTCGCCGCCGACCTCACCAACTTCGTCCGCCAGGGCAACACCCGCGGCCTGTTCGAGGGGCGCAGCGTAGTCTCGGTGCTCACCGGCGAGCCGGAATACCTCGACGCGCTGGGCGAGGAGACCCCCGAGGGCTGGATCGTCACCGGCTATCCGGTGGCCGATGTCACCACCGCGGCCAATACCGACTTCCTCAACGCCTATACCGCCCGCTTCAAGGAGGCGCCGAAGATGGGCTCGGTGGTCGGCTATTCGCTGATCTCCGGCATCGTCGCCGGCCTCACCCGCGCCGCCGGCGGCGGGACCGAGAAGCTCATCGACGCGCTGGCCGGCGCCGGCTTCTCCACCCCCTTCGGCCCCGCCGTCTGGCGCGCCGAGGACCACCAGAGCACGCTCGGCACCTTCGTCGGCCGCACCGCCGTGCGCGACGGCAAGGGCGTGATGGTGGACTGGCGCTACGTCAGCGGCGCCGACGCCCTGCCCGACGACGCCACCGTCCGCCGCCTGCGCCCCGCCTGATCCGGCGTGGAAGAAAGCAAGATGTTCTTCTTTGAAAAGAAGAACCAAGAAACTTTTGTTCGTAGGACTCCGCGCCTGCCGCCAGCACGGAGTCTTATGAACAAAAGTCTTTTTGCTTCTTTTTCTTCAGAAAAAGAAGCCCTTCCTTTCTTCCCCGGACGCCACGCGCGCCCGGCGGCCTGAGGAGTCCGCGTGCTCGCCCTGCTGCTCATCCAGGCGCTGACGGGTCTGGCCGGTGCGGCCACCCTGTTCCTGGTCGCCGCCGGCCTGACGGTGATCTTCGGCGTCACGCGGGTGGTGAACTTCGCCCATGGCAGCCTGGCCATGCTGGGCGCCTATCTGGCCTGGAGCCTGCTCACCCGCCTGCCGCGCACGCCGGGCTGCTTCGTGCTCGGCGTGCTGGGGGCGGCACTGGCCACCGCGGCGATCGGCGCGCTGCTGGAGATGGTCCTGCTGCGCCGCCTCTACCGCGCCCCCGAGCTGCTGCAGCTGCTCGCCACCTTCGCGGTGCTGCTGATCGTGCAGGATGCCACCCTCGCGCTGTGGGGCCCGCAGGACCTCGCCCTGCCCCGCCCGGCCTGGCTGCGCTCCTTCGTGCGCATCGCCGGCGCGCGCTTCCCCTTCTACGACCTGGTGCTGATCGGCATCGGTCCGGCGGTGCTGGGGGCGCTGTGGCTGGTGCTCTCGCGCACCGGCTGGGGGCTGAAGGTGCGCGCCGCCACCGAGGACCGCGACATGCTGGCCGCGCTCGGCGTCGATCAGCGCTGGCTGTTCACCTCGGTGTTCGCCCTCGGCGCGGGGCTGGCCGGGCTGGGCGGCGCGCTGGCGCTGCCGGACTCCTCGGCCAACCTCGGCATGGACCTGCGCATCGTCACCGACGCCTTCGTGGTGGTGGTGGTGGGCGGCATGGGCAGCGCGGTGGGGGCCTTCCTGGCGGCGCTGCTGATCGCCGAGCTGGAGGCGTTCGGCATCGTCGTGCTGCCCCAGGCCACGCTGGTGCTGGCCTTTCTCGCCATGGCCGTGGTGCTGGCCGTCCGCCCCCACGGCCTGCTCGGCCGCCCGGCCCCACGC
>CALNAL010000401.1 GCA_937874445.1 uncultured Acetobacteraceae bacterium
CCTTCCAGGACGCGCCAGGAGGTGGGGTTGGCGAGCAGGGGGCTCAGGAGGCGGGCGCCGTAGCCGAGGGTGAAGAAGAAGGCGACCGAGGCGGTGGTGGCTCCGGCGGCGAAGGAGACGCCGGCGCCGGGGAACTGGGTGGAGACGGCGCCGAGGAGGACCACGGTGTCGAGATAGGTATGGGGGTTGAGCCAGGTGAAGGCCATGCACTCGGCCAGGGTGCGCCCGAGCGGGTGGGGGTGGTCCGCGCCGGCCAGGAGGGACTCCGAGGAGCGCAGCGCCGACCACAGGCTGCGCGCGCCGTAGCAGAACAGGAAGGCGGCGCCGCCGAAGCGCATGCCCGGCTCCAGCCAGGGCAGCTCGGCGATGAGGCGGCGCGAGCCGGCCACGCCGAAGCTGATGAGCACCGCGTCGGAGAGGGCGCAGACCAGGATGACGGCCAGGATGTGCTCGCGCCGCAGCGCCTGGCGCAGAATGAAGGTGTTCTGCGCCCCGATGGCGACGATGAGGCTCGAGCCCATGCCGAGGCCCGTGAGGAAGACAGTGGGATTCATGAAATTACGGCGTGTGGTTGGCGTTGGCGCGGAAGCTGCGCAACGCAGGAGATAGACCCGCCGGTCGGTTCAGGCTAATTAATCCATCTAACTCCAGTTAAGCTGATTTCATCATGCTCGACTACCCCGCCCTGCAGGCCCTGGCCACCGTCGTGCAGACCGGCAGCTTCGAAAAAGCCGCCGCCGCGCTGCATGTGACGCCCTCGGCGATCTCCCAGAGGGTCAAGCTGCTGGAGGAGCGGCTGGGCACCGTGCTGGTGGCGCGCGGCACGCCCTGCACCGCCACCGAGACCGGGGCGTGGCTGTGCCGGCACGTCGAGCACGTGGGCATGCTGGAGAAGGAGCTGCGCGACCGGCTGCCCGGCCTGGCCGACCCCGCCGACACCAGGCGCGACGTGACGCTGCACATCGCCACCAATGCCGACAGCCTGGGGATCTGGTTTCTCAAGGCGGCGGCGCCGTTCGCGCGGGAGGCGGGCTATCTGCTCGACGTGGTGGTGGACGACGAGGAGCACACCGCCGAATGGCTGCGGCGCGGGCGGGTGCTGGCGGCGGTGACCGCCCTGGGCAAGCCGGTGCAGGGCTGCCGGATGATGCCGCTCGGCACGTTGCGCTACCACGCCACCGCCAGTCCGGCGTTTCTGGCGCGGCATTTTCCCGCCGGGGTGAATGCGCGCAGCCTCGCCGCGGCCCCCTCGCTGACCTTCAACCAGAAGGACCGGATGCAGGGGCAGTGGCTGCGCCAGGTGCTGGGGCGCGAGATCGCCTGCCCCACCCACTGGCTGCCCTCGACGCAGGCCTTCGTGGAAGCCTGTGCGCTGGGAATGGGCTGGGCGATGAACCCCGAGCCCCTGACCCGCGCGCTGCTGCGGGAGGGACGGCTGGTGGAGCTGATCCCCGACACGCCGCTCGACGTGCCGCTGTTCTGGCAGGTCAACCGGCTGGCGGCCGCGCGGATCGCCGGGCTGACACGCGAGGTGGCGGCGGCGGCACGCCAGGCGCTGCGCGGGAAGGACGCGTAGAAGCAAGGCAAGGCTTCTTTTTCCTGGAGGAAAAAGAAGCAAAAAGGACTTTGTTCGTCGGGTTCCGCGTGTGGGGCGGGCGCTCTGCCGAAATTCGCCCTGTCGTGGCATTTCCTCTCGGCGTGCCGAATATTTCCCCCGAGTCCGCCGACGCACGATTTCCAAACGGACAAAAGTCTTTCTGCTTCTTTTTCTTCAGAAAAAGAAGCTCTTGCTTCCCGGGAAAGGCGCGAGGTCCTACCCGGGGCGGGCGGTCCAGTCGGCGAGGACGTCGCGCAGGGTCTGTTCCCAGGGGATGCGGGGGGCCCAGCCGAGGAGGCTGCGGGCGCGTCCGGCGTTGCCGCAGGCGCGGGCGAGGTCGCCGGGGCGCAGCAGCGGGGCGGAGGTTTCCACCCGGGCGTTGCCGATTCCGCCCAGGCGCATCAGCTCGGCCAGAACGTCGCCGATGCGGTGCGGCGTGCCGGAGGCGATGTTGAGCACGCAGCCGGCGGGCAGCTCCGCGCGCCGGGCCAGCGCCGCGACATAGGCGTCGCAGACGTCGCGCACGTCGAGGAAGTCGCGTTCGGGGGCCAGCGCGCCGACGTGGAGCACCGGCTCCTGGCGGCCGGCGGCGATGGCGGCCACCTGGCGGGCGAAGGCCGGAACCACGAAATCGGGGCTCTGCCCGGGGCCGGTGTGGTTGAACGGGCGCAGCCGCACCACGTGCAGCCCTTCCGAGACCATCGCGCCCAGGGCGAGGTCGGTGGCGGCCTTGGTGGCGGCGTAGGTGTTGGCCGGGGCGGGCAGGGCGCTCTCGTCGAGCGCCACGCCGGCGTGGAAGGAGCCGCCGTAGATGTCGGCCGAGGAGACGTAGAGCAGCGTCGCCTCGGGAGCGGTGGCCAGGATCCCGCGCGCCAGGGCGAGGGTTCCGCCGAGGTTGATGCGCCAGGCGAGCGTCGGGTCGCGCCGCGCCGCGGGGATGGCGGCGATGGCGGCGAGGTGGAGCACGGCGTCGGGCCTGGGTGCGGCGACCAGCGCCTCCACGGCGGCGACGTCGGCGAAGTCGGTCTGGCGCATCCCCGCCGCCTGGCCGCACAGGGTCAGGCGGGCTTCGGGGAAGGCGGCCCGCAGGCGCGGCAACAGGTGTCCGCCGACGAAGCCGTTGGCGCCCGTCACCAGGATATGGCCCAGGGAGGAGGGACGCCGGGGGGCCATGGCGGTCAGTGCGCCACCTTGCCCAGGTCGGCGATGCCGGGCATCACCACCGTGCTGCGGGCGCGATGGCGCTGGAGATCGGCCTCGACCATCTCGGCCACCATGTCCTCCAGCTTGATCGCGGGGGTCCAGCCGAGCTTCTCGCGGGCCTTGCCGGCGTCGCCGTGCAGCACCTCCACCTCGGCGGGGCGCAGCAGGTGGGAGTCGGTCTTGACGAACTCGTGCCAGTCGAGCCCGACATAGCCGAAGGCCATGCCGCAGAATTCCTCGATGGAGGTCGAGCGGCCGGTGGCCACCACGTAGTCGTCGGGCTTGTCCTGCTGGAGCATCATCCACATGGCGCGCACGTAGTCGGCGGCGTGGCCCCAGTCGCGCTTGGCGTGGATGTTGCCGAGCTTCACCTCGCGGGCCGTGCCCAGCTTGATGCGCGCCACCGCGTCGGTGATCTTGCGGGTGACGAACTCGATGCCGCGCAGCGGGCTCTCGTGGTTGAAGAGGATGCCGCAGGAGGTGTGCAGCCCGAAGCTCTCGCGGTAGTTGATGGTCATCCAGTGGGCGTAGAGCTTGGCCGCGGCGTAGGGGCTGCGCGGGTAGAAGGGGGTGCGCTCGGTCTGGATCTCCTGCTGGATCTTGCCGAACATCTCCGAGGAGGAGGCCTGGTAGAAGCGCGCTGTCGGGCACTCCAGGCGCAGCGCTTCCAGGACGTTCACCGCGCCCATCCCGGTGACGGTGCCGGTGAGCAGCGGCTGCTGCCAGGAGGCATGCACGAAGCTCTGGGCGCCGAGGTTGTAGACCTCGTCGGGCTGGATCTCGCGCACGACGCGCACCGCCGAGGAGAGGTCGGTGAGGTTGCCGTCGTGCAGCACCACGTCGTCGATGACACCGAGCCAGCGCAGGCGCTCGCCGATCACGTCGGCCGAGGCCGAGCGGCGCAGCAGGCCATGGACGGCATAGCCGCGCTGAAGCAGGAAACGGGACAGGTAGGCGCCATCCTGGCCGGTAATGCCGGTGATCAGGGCCTTGCGCATGGTGTAATCGAAGCCTCCGCAATGGGTGCGGGACCCGCGGCCAGCGCGTCCCCACGGGGCGATCCTGTAGACGAATCAGGGGGGAACGTCCATCCATGTGGTGCTTTCCCCCACGTGGTGCTTTATCGGGCGATGCGGTCGGGAAACGGGGGCAGGAGGGCGGGATGCAGGCGAATGGATTCGCGGCGGCGCTGCGCGCGGAACTTTCTCCCGACGAAATCGGCCAGGTGCTGGAAGTGTTCGCCACCGATCTGACGCGCCTGGGCGCGGCGCTGGCGGCCCAGGCACGCGCGGGCGACGGGGCGGGCTTTCGTCGCAGCTGCCATACGCTGGCCGGGGCCTGCGGCACTGTGGACGCCACCACGCTGGAGCGACTCTGCCGCGCCGCGATGGCCAGCCCGGAGCCGCCCGCCGCCCTGCTGGCCGGTATCGTCGAGGGGATCGCCGGGGCACGGCGGGAGATGGCGGTCTTCCTGGCGGGGCGGCCCGGATAAGGAAGGGGAGGCTTCTTTTTCCTGAAGAAAAAAGAAGCAAAAAGGACTTTGCCCGTTAGGCTTCGTGGCTGACACAGGCGCGGAGTCGAACGAACAAAGCTTTCCTGGTTCTCCTTTCTCGAAAGGAGAACGCCTTACCTTGGCCTTCGTTCGGCGCCGTGGCCCTCCATGGCGGGGAGAGCGCTTCTCTGCTATCCCTCGCCCGACCGGCGCGCGGTGCGCGCCCAGCAGGCGAGGTTATGCATGACGTTCGAGGAACTGAAGGCACGGGCCGGAGAAGCGATTTCCGAGGCGGTGCTGAGCGAGCTGCCCGGCCATGTGCGGGGCAAGGTGCGCGAGAACTATGACCTGCCCGACGGGCGGCGCATCCTGATCGCCACCGACCGGCTCTCCGCCTTCGACCGCATCCTGGCGGTGGTCCCCTTCAAGGGCCAGGTGCTGACCCAGACCGCCCGCTACTGGTTCGAGGCGACCGGCGACATCTGCCCCAACCACGTGCTCGGCTATCCCGACCCCAACGTGGTGGTGGGGCGGCGGCTCAACATCCTGCCGGTGGAAGTGGTGGTGCGCGGCTACCTCGCCGGCACGACCGATACCTCCGTGCTGACCATGTACAACGCCGGCCGGCGCGACATGTACGGCGTGCACCTGCCCGACGGCATGCGGGCCAACGAGCGCCTGCCCGCGCCGATTCTCACGCCCACCAGCAAGGGCGAGATGGGCGCCCACGACGAGCCGCTTTCGCCCAAGGAGATTCTCGAGCGCCACCTGCTCGCGCCGGAGCAGTGGGACGCGGTGGCCGGCTACGCGCTGGCGCTGTTCGCGCGCGGGCAGAAGCTGGCGGCCGCGCGCGGGCTGATCCTGGCCGATACCAAATACGAGTTCGGCATGGACGACGAGGGCAACATCGTGCTGGCCGACGAGATCCATACCCCGGATTCGTCGCGCTACTGGTTCGCCGCCACCTATCCCGAGAAGTTCGCCCGCGGCGAGGCCCCGCAGGCCTTCGACAAGGACGTGGTGCGCCGCTGGGTGGCCGCGCGCTGTGACCCCTATCGCGAGGTGGTGCCGCCCATCCCCGAGGATGTCGTGCTGAAGACGGCCCAGACCTACATCGCGGCCTTCGAGACGATCACCGGCAAGAGCTTCGAGGCTCCGCCGCCAGGCGCGCCGGTGGAGCGGATCCGCCACCACCTGGCCACCTGGCTGGCCGACGCGGGCTGAGGCCGCGCGGCCCGGGAAATACCCCGGGGGGGAAATACCCGAGGGAGGAAATACCCCGGGGGGACATTTTTCGGTCCCCCCGCGGGGATGGGCCGGAGCGGTTTTGGCCCTCATGGGCCGTTTTGCCCATGCTCCATTTTGCGCGCGCGCCGTTTTGGGGGGCGCGCCGATGCCTGTCGTGTCGGGGCCCGCTGTGTCGGTGCGGGCGTAGTCTGTCGCGCCCGTTTTGGGGCTGTCCCTTTTGGATCTGTCCGTTCTGGAGCGTCTCCAGGCTTTTGCCTGCTGGCGGGCCGCGTTTTGGGGCCTCGCCGAGGCGCCGCCTGCTGCGACGCCGTTTCGGCCGTCTTGGCCTTGGAGGGAGAGAATTCGGGGGGGAGCCATGCGGGTGGTCGGATTCGAACCGACAAGGGCCGAAGCCCGGGAGATTTTGAGTCTCCTGTGTCTACCGTTCCACCACACCCGCGCGGAGCGGCGCACCCTATGACGCGGCGGCTTTCCCGGCAAGCCGTCCCGCCCGGATCCGTTTTGGATCAGCCCGCGGCCTGGTAGGCGGCGACGGCCTTCTGGGCCTCGGCCAGGGTGGGCGTGCTGGCACCCAGCGCCCCGAACACGTCGCCCACCAGCGTGCGGGAGTTGTCCGCCATCGAGGCGGTGCTGCCGGTGGTGATATCGTCGGTCTGGCGCTGCTGCCCCGATGAGCGCGCCTTGTCGGAGCGCCCCAGGGTGGTGCCGAGGGTCTGGCCGAACTCGCCGGCACCGGCGGCGGTGCCCGCGCTGGAAACCCGCGGCTGGGTGATCGGGGTGATGGTGGTGACGCTGGCGACCGACATCTCTGTGCTCTCCCTCGGAACAAGTGGTGCCGCTTTTGGCACCCGGGACGGCGTTTTGCGTGCCCAGGGCTTTGCATGCTCCGTGCCAGCCGCATCCCGCCGCGCCAACCCGCGGAAATCCGCCATTTTCCACGAGAAGCGGCCGCCTCCGCCCCGCCCCGCCGCGACGCGGGGGGAGGGCAGAAGCGGCCGCTCGGCAGGCTTTGCCGGGAGGGGACGGCCCCTACTTGCCCGAGGCTGCGTCCAGCGCCTGGCCGAGGTCGGCCAGGATGTCGTCGATGTGCTCGATGCCGATGGACAGGCGCACGTAGCCCGGCGTGACCCCGGTGGCGAGCAGCTCCTCCTCGGAGAGCTGGGAGTGGGTGGTCGAGGCCGGGTGGATGGCCAGGCTGCGCGCGTCGCCGATGTTGGCGACGTGGTAGAACAGCTTCAGCGCGTTGATGAACGCCTTGCCCGCCGCGGCGCCGCCCTTCAGCTCGAAGCCCAGCAGCCCGCCCTGGCCGTGGGGCAGATACTTCCGCACCCGCTCGGCATCGAGGCCGGTGGCGGTGGAGGGGTGGATGATGCGCGTCACATCGGGGCGGGTGGCGAGGTATTTCGCCACCGCCAGCGCGTTGGAGGAGTGCCGCTCCATCCGCAGCGCCGCCGATTCGATGCCCTGCAGGATCAGGAAGGCGTTGAACGGCGAGAGCGCCGAGCCGAGGTCGCGCAGCAGCGTGGTGCGCAGCTTGAGGATGTAGGCGATCGGCCCCAGCGGCTTGACCGCCTCGTTCCAGATGGCCCCGTGGTAGTTGGGGTCGGGCTGGGAGAATACCGGGAAGCGCTCGGCATTGGCTGCCCAGTCGAACTTGCCGCTGTCGATCACGATGCCGCCGATCGTGGAGCCGTGGCCGGCCAGGAACTTGGTCAGCGAATGCACCACCACCGTGGCGCCGAAGTCGAACGGGCGCACCAGGAAGGGGGCGGCGGTGTTGTCGACGATCAGCGGCACGCCCAGGCGCTTGCCGATGGTGGCCACTTCCTCGATGGGGAAGATGCGCAGCTTCGGGTTGGGCAGGGTCTCGGCGTAGTAGGCGCGGGTTTTCGCATCGGTGGCGCGCGCGAAGGCTTCCGGGTCGATCGGATCGACGAAGCGCACCTCGATCCCCTCGTCGCGCAGCTCGTTGGCGAAGAGGTTCCAGGTGCCGCCGTAGAGGTCGGTGGAGGAGACGATGTTGTCACCGGCGCGGGCGACGTTCTTCACCGAGAAGGCGCTGGCCGACTGGCCCGAGGAGACCGCCACCGCCGCCACCCCGCCTTCCAGCGCGGCCACACGCTTCTCCAGCGCATCGTTGGTCGGATTCATGATGCGCGAGTAGATGTTGCCGAGCTTCTTCAGCCCGAACAGGTCGGCGGCGTCCTGCGCATCCTCGAAGAGGTAGGAGGAGGTCTGGTAGATCGGCACCGCGGTGGCGTGGGTGGCGGGGTCGGCGCGCCAGCCGGCGTGAAGGGCCTGGGTTTCCGGATGCAGGGCCATGCGGGGGGTCTCCTGAGGGTTATTGTCGTATCGAAGCGCAATTCACGGATTTTCTCAAGGGTATAATATTTTTACACGAAAATTTTAAGTAGAATTTCTCCCGCCAGTATTTCGCCCCCGTGGATGTTTCGTCCCCGTGGATGTTTCGCCCCCGGGGATGTTTCGTCCGTGAGCTTTTGGTCATTAGAGGGGGGCGGGAGTTGGCGTTTTCGAGGGGGGTGCCTAGTCTGCATTCCTCTCATGTCAGGAGGTTGCTTCCGATGTCCGCTCTCGCTCCCGCTCCCCGCACCCGCGACGTCCTGCCGTTGTGGACCGGCACCGCGCCGGGTTCGGAGGGGGTGGCGCTGGAGCGGCGCATCACCGAGCGCAGCGCGCAGGCCTTCTGGCCCGACCGCATCGTCACCGGCATCACCCGCCCGGAGATGACCGCCTTCATGCCCGACCGCCCCAACGGCGCCGCGGTGCTGGTGGTGCCCGGCGGCGGCTACAGCCGCATCGTGCTCGACAAGGAAGCCGGCGAGATGGCGCTGTGGCTCAACGGCCTCGGGGTGGCGGCCTTCGTGCTGGAATACCGCCTGCCCGGGGAGGGCCACGCCGACCGCGCCGCCGTGCCCCTGCAGGACGCCCAGCGCGCGCTGCGCCTGCTCCGAGCCGGCGCGCCCGCCTGGGGGCTCGACCCGGCGCGGGTGGGCTTTCTCGGCTGCTCCGCCGGGGGCCACATGGGGGCCCTGCTCGCCACCTGCCCCGACCGCACCGTCTATGCCCCGCGCGATGCCGCCGACGCGCTTTCCGCCCGTCCGGACTTCGAGATTCTGCTTTACCCGGTGATCTCGATGGCGGACGGCCTCGCCCACGACGGCAGCCGCGAATGCCTGCTCGGCCCGGCACCCTCGGCGGAGGAGAAGATCCGCTGGTCGGCCGAGCGCCTGGTCGGCCCCGACGTGCCCCCCAGCTTTCTGGTGGCCGCGCGCGACGACGCCACGGTGCCGGTGGAGAACACGCTGCATTACGCCGCCGCGTTGCAGCATCACGGCATCGCCGGCGAGCTGCACGTCTTCGACGCGGGCGGCCACGGCTTCGGCATCCGCGACGCCCGCCAGCTCCCGGTTTCCGCCTGGCCGCGCCTGGCCGCCGCCTGGCTCGACTCCTGCGGCGTTCTGGAGGGGCGAGGTAAAGGGAAGGCTTCTTTTTCCTGAAGGAAAAAGAAGCAAAAAGGACTTTGTTCGTTGGGCTCCGCGCGTGTTTCAGCCGCGGAGCTTAACGAGTAAAATTTTCTTGGTTCTTCTTTTCTAAAAGAAGAACACCTTCCTTGCTTTTCTTGCCGTGCTCCCCCGCCGAGCCTCCGCTCGACGAGCGCGTGCCGGGTTGGTAAGCCGTCGTGCGCAAGGAGGCGGCGAGTCGGCGAGATGACGGTTGCGATCGAGATGGGGCAGACGGCGGCTGGTGCCCCCGCGACCCTCGACCTGGAGGAGCTGCTTGCCACCCGGCTGCTGGTGCAGGGCAACTCCGGCTCGGGCAAGTCCCACCTGCTGCGCCGGCTGCTCGAGCAGAGCGCGCCGTGGGTGCAGCAGACCATCATCGACCCCGAGGGCGATTTCGTGACCCTGGCCGGGCGATTCGGCCATCTGGTGATCGACGCCGAGGCCCACACCGAGGATACCCTCCAGCTCGCCGGCGAGCGGGCGCGCATTCACCGCGTCTCCACCGTGCTCAACCTCGAAGGACTCGACGCCGAGAACCAGATGCGCCGCGCCGCCGCTTTTCTCGGCGGGCTGTTCGAGGTGGAGCGCGACCACTGGTACCCCATGCTGGTGGTGGTGGACGAGGCGCAGCTCTTCGCCCCGGCGGTGGCCGGCGAGGTCTCCGACGAGGCGCGCAAGCTCTCGCTCGGGGCCATGACCAACCTGATGTGCCGCGGCCGCAAGCGGGGGCTCGCCGGCATCATCGCCACCCAGCGCCTGGCCAAGCTCGCCAAGAACGTCGCCGCCGAGGCCACCAACTTCCTGATGGGGCGCACCTTTCTCGACATCGACATGGCCCGCGCCGCCGACCTGCTCGGCATGGAGCGTCGCCAGGCCGAGGCCTTCCGCGACCTCGCGCGCGGGCAGTTCATCGCCCTCGGCCCGGCCCTCTCGCGCCGCCCGCTGGGGGTGCACATCGGCGCCACCGAGACCGAGCCGCGCAACGCCACCCCCCGCCTCATCCCGCTGCCCGAGACCTCCCCCGAGGATGCCCGCGCCATCGTGTTGGCC
>CALNAL010000402.1 GCA_937874445.1 uncultured Acetobacteraceae bacterium
GTGCCCCGGCGCCGGCCGGGCCGAGGCCGCCCCCGCGGTGCTGGAGGCCGCGCTGGCGTGGTCGCACGCGCACGGCGTCCGGCGCTTCGGCCCGGTGACGGAGGTGGCGCCGGGGCTGGTGCTGGTGGTGGAATACGTGCGCCTCGAGGCCTCGCGGCGCACCGCGGCGGGGCTGGTGCTGCGTGGGGCACGGGCGGTGGCGCTGGGGCAGGCGGCCGATCCCCTGGAGGCTCTCGGGACGGTATCGCCGGTTGCCGGCGGCGTGGTATTTCACGAGTAATTAAGGAAAATTTCTGATCGTTACGGGCCATGCTGCGTTCAGGAGTCCGCCATGGCATCCGTCCCCTATCGTCCCTCCCTGCGTGTTGCGATCGCCGCGGCGCTGGGGGCCGCCGCGGCGCTGACCGGCGCCTGCGTGATGGCCGGGGCGGTGTGGCTGACCTCGGATCTGATCCACGATGCCTCCCGCCGCGAGCTGACCGGCCACTATGACGCTCTGATGGCGGCGGTGGGGGCCGAATCCCACCGAGCCGAGGCGATGGCGAGCCTGGTGGCGGGTCTGCCGCCGGTGGGGGAGGCGCTGCGGCAGGGCGACCGGGCCGGGCTGCTGGCCCTGTTCGGCCCGGAATACCCGATGATGAAGGCGCGCGCCGGGGTGGAGCAGATGCAGTTCCACCTGCCACCGGCCACCTCGTTCCTGCGCGTCAACCAGCCCGACAAGTTCGGCGACGACCTTTCCGCCTTCCGCCACACCGTGGTCGCGGCCAACACCGGCAGGCGGCCGGTGACGGGGCTGGAGAACGGCGTCACCGGACTCGGCATCCGCGGCGTGGTGCCGGTTTCGGTCGGGGAGCGGCCGGTGGGGTCGGTGGAATACGGGCTGTCCTTCCGCCCGCTGTTCGATGCCTTCAAGCGCGATCGCCATGTGGACGTGATCCTTCACGTCAAGGGCGCGCAGGGCTTTTCCACCTATGCCGCCACCCGCGACGGGGCGGGGGCCTTCTCTGCGGCCGACTGGGAGAAGGCGCTCGACGGCACCCCGCTGGTGCGCGATGCCCGGCTCGGCGACAAGCCGGGAGCGGCCCTGCTGGGCGTGCTGCGCGACTACGCGGGCGCGCCGATCGGCAGCGTCGAGATCCTGATGGACAGTTCCGCGTATGTCGCGCGCCTCCATCGCGTCTTCCTGCTGACCCTGGGGATGACCGTTCTGGCGGTGCTGCTGGCGGCGGGGCTCGGCGGGCTGCTGGCGCGGCGCATCAGCCGGCCGATTCTCACCACGACCGACCGCCTGGTGCATCTGGCACACGGGGAGATGGCGGACGGAGAGAACGCCGGGGCGGGAGGCTCCAGCCGCATCGCCGAGGTGGCGCGCATGGGGGAGGCGATGGCGCTGTTCCGGGCCTCCGCGATTGCCCGGCGCGACCTGGAGCGGCAGGGGGCGAGCGAGCGTGAGGCCGCCGAGGCCCGCCAGGCGGCGCTGCGCGGGATGGCCGATTCCATCGAGGAGCGGACCCGCGAGGCCCTGGCGGAGGTGGCGCAGCGCACCACCGCGGTGGCCACGACGGCGGGCGAGATGAATACCTCGGCGCAGCGCTCGGGCGAGGCCGCCGAGCAGATGGCGGCCTCGGCCGGGATGGCGCTGGAGAATGCCGAAAGCGTGGCCGGCGCCGCCGAGCAGCTGTCCGCCGCGATCAACGAGATTTCCGACCAGGCCAGCCGCTCGGCGAGCAAGGTGGCCGAGGCGGTGGAGGCCTCCGGGCGCACCCATGCCGCCATTGCCAGCCTCGACGGTCTGGTCGAGCAGATCGGCTCGGTGGCCGGCATGATCGCCGACATCGCCGGGCGCACCAACCTTCTCGCGCTGAATGCCACCATCGAGGCGGCGCGTGCCGGGGAGGCCGGGCGCGGCTTCGCGGTGGTGGCGGGCGAGGTGAAGAACCTGGCCGGCCAGACCGCGCGCTCCACCAAGGAGATCGGCCGCCGGCTGGGCGAGGTGCGGGCCGCCTCCGCCGATTCGGTGGCGGCGGTCGGCGCGATCGAAGGCACGGTCGGCGAGATTTCCTCCCTGACCGCGGCGATCGCCGCCGCCGTGGAGGAGCAGCGCGCCGCCACGGCCGAGATCGCCCGTACCATCAGCGAGACCGCCGCCTCCGCCCGCGAGATGCGCGCGCGCACCGAAACCGTGGTGCATGAGGTGCAGCAGACCAGCCACCGGGCGATGACCGTGGGCGATGAGGCGCGCGCCACCGCCGAGGCCACGGAGCGGCTGAGCGAATCGGTGGTGCGGGCCGTGCGCACCTCCTCGACGGAGGCCGATCGGCGTGCCTACCCGCGTGTGCCGGCGGAGCTTCCGGCCCGGCTGACCCTGGCCGGTCATGCGCCGGTCGCATTGACCACCCGCGACATTTTCCGGGGAGGGGCCCAGCTGGCCGGCGAGATCGCGGGGGTGGCGCGCGGAGACGTCGGGCAGATCGCGGTGGAGGGGCTGGGTCATCCCCTCAGGAGCGAGGTGCGGGGCAGCGACCACGGGCAGATCCATCTTTCTTTCGATCCGGAAGCCGCCGAGGAGGCCGGCATCGTGCCTCTGCTGGAGCAGGCGCGCGACCGCTCCGCCGCCTGAGCGGGGCCCCGCCGCGCCCCCCAACCTCGACCGGGCGTGCCGGCTGTGGCAGCTTGTCGCCCCTTCATCAAGGAGGGGGACATGACGACTCGTGACGAGGCCGTAGCAGCGGCCCTGGCATTTTTTGACGGTGGCAAGTTCCGCGAGCGGCTGGCACGGCTGGTGGCCATCCCGTCCACGTCCCAGGAGCCCGGCCACGAGCACGACATGCGCCGCTACCTTGACGGCGCCCTGCGTCCCTGGCTGGAGGCGATGGGCTTCACGGTGGCGCTGCACGCCAACCCGGTGGCGGAAGGCGGCCCGATCCTCACCGCCATGCGCATCGAGGACCCGGCCTTGCGGACGGTCATCACCTACGGCCACGCCGACACCGTGCGCGGCCTGGAGGACCTGTGGGAGAAGGGGCTCGACCCCTGGGTGCTCTCCGAGCGCGGCGACCGCTGGTATGGCCGCGGCACGGCCGACAACAAGGGCCAGCACGCCATCAACCTGACGGCGCTGGAGCAGGTGATCGCGGCGCGGCAGGGCCAGCTGGGCTTCAACGTCAAGCTGGTGCTGGAATGCAGCGAGGAGACCGGCTCGCGGGGCCTGCGCGAGTTCGTCTTCGCCCATGCCGAGGAGCTTGCCGCCGACGTGCTGATCGCCTCCGATGGCCCTCGCGTGACTCCGGACCGGCCCACCATCGCCACCGGCACGCGCGGGTCCTTCCGCTTCGACCTGGCGGTGCGGCTGCGTCCGGGCGGGGTGCATTCGGGCAACTGGGGCGGCATCATCGACGATCCGGCGATCATTCTCGCCCATGCGCTGACGGCCGTCGTCGAGCGGCACGGGCGCATCCGGGTGCGCGAGTGGCTGCCGCGCCAGGCCATCGTGCCGGGCGAGGTGCGGGCGGTGCTGGCCGGCTGCGAGCCGCGCTCCGAGCCGGGGGCGGCCACCATCGACCCGGCCTGGGGCGAGCCAGGCCTGACCCTGGCCGAGAAGCTCTACGGCTGGACCAGCTTCATCGTGCTGGCGCTGGAGGCGGGGCGGCCGGAGAATCCGGTCAATGCCGTGGCCCCCTGGGCGCGCGCGGTCTGCCAGCTGCGCTACACCGTCGATGCCGACCCGGAGGCCTTTCTCCCCGGCCTGCGCGCCCGGCTCGACGACGCGGGCTTCCCCGAGGTGGCCATCGAGAATGTCGGCGGCGGCATGCCGGCGAGTCGCACCCCGCCGGACGGACCGTGGGTGGAGCGGATCAAGGCCTCGATGGAGCGCACGCTGAGCCGGCGGGTGCAGGTGATCCCCAACGCCGCGGGCGGGCTGCCGGGCGACGTGTTCGTCGATGCGCTGGGGGTGCCGCTGGTGTGGATTCCCCACAGCTACAACGGCTGCAAGCAGCACGGCCCCAACGAGCACCTGCTCAAGGGGCCGGCCCGCGAGGGGCTGGCGGCGTTCGCCGGCATCTGGTGGGACCTGGGGGAGGGATAAGGATCGCTTCCGCAGGTAATTTTTCAGGCTAGACGGTGGAGGCCCAAGACGTCAACGCCGGCCGTTCCTTCTCGGGGGCGGCCGGCGTGGCGCCTCTGTCAAGTGATGTGGAGCCGGGGGCGCCGCTTGGCCGGACAAGGAAGGTGTTCTTCTTTCGAGAAAGAAGAACCAAGAAAGCTTCATTCGTTAAGCTCCGCGCCGGTGTCGGACGCGGAGCCAAATGGAGGAAAGTCCTTTTTGCTTCTTTTTCCTTCAGGAAAAAGAAGGCCTTCCCTTGCCTTCCTGGGCCGGCGGCGGAGGTCCGTTCAGGCGGGGCGGCAGGTGAGGGCGGAGAGGTCGTGGATGTATTGGCGTGCCCGCACGGCGGCCTTTTCGGTGCGCGTATGCATATAGACGCAGCGGGTGAAGCCCTGGGCCTCGCGGGTCAGCGGCGGGACCACTTTGTAGGTGAGGTCGTGGCGCTCGGCCAGGTCGTGCTCGTGGAGGAGAAGCCTCTCGATGTCGGCCACCAGACGGCTGACCAGGGCATCGTCTTTGGTGACCAGCCGGTAGGATTTAGCCTGTTCCATGCCTGGATCGCCCCGTGACTCTGAATGCCTGTCGCAGCGTGAAATCGGTTCCGGTCGGTCGGACCGGCCCGATTGCCAATGCCCTCGCGACAGAGACGGGCACCGACCGGGCTACTCTGGGTCGGCGCGGCACCCATGCGGAACTGCGATCTCTGCGGGCCGAGCCTGCACACAAAGCAGACGACGGCCGGCGCTCAGGCGACGAATTCCTCCGCCCGGTAGCCCTGCGCGAACAGCAGCGCCCGCAGCCCGGCGTGGTTGACCCGTGCGGTGGCCGAGGCCGCCACCATCGGCTTGGCGTGGAAGGCGACCCCGAGTCCCGCCTCGAGGATCATCGGCAGGTCGTTGGCGCCGTCGCCCACCGCGAGGGTGGCGCTCATCCGCAGGCCGCGCCGGGCGGCCAGCTCGTGCAGTGCGGCGAGCTTGGCGTCCTTGCCCTGGATGGGCTCGCGCACCTCGCCGGTGAGCACGCGCCCGTCGTCGAGCAGCACGTTGGAGCGGTCGAGGTCGAAGCCCACCCGCGCCGCGACGGTGGAGGTAAAGAAGGAGAATCCGCCCGAGATCAGCGCGGTCAGGGCGTTGTGGGCGCGCATGGTGCGCACCAGCTCATGGGCCCCGTCGGTCAGCTCGATGGCGTCCACCGTCTCGCGCAGGGCCTCCAGCTTCAGTCCGCGCAGCATGCCGACGCGCTCGCGCACGGCGGCGGCGAAATCCAGCTCGCCGTTCATCGCCCGCGCGGTGATGGCGGCGATGCGGTCCTTCAGCCCGACATGGTCGGCCAGCTCGTCGAGGCTTTCGGTGGTGATGATGGTGCTGTCCATGTCGGCGAGCAGCAGGCCCTTGCGCCGGCCGCGGGCGGGGGTGGCGATGGCGTCCACCGGCGCGCCTTCCAGGGCGGCGTCCACCGCCACCGGGTCGGGGCATTCCAGGCAGGGGATGTCCACCGCCTCGCCGGGGGAGAGCACCAGCGGTTCGCGCCCCTTTAGCGTCTCGCGCACACGCGCGATGATGGAGGGCGCGAGGGTTGTCGCGCGACGGTCGACGACGAGAGTGAGGACGAAGCTCATGATGCTGCCGATATGCCGGCCGCGGGGGATGCGCGCAAGCGGGGAGGGGCGGCGTGGAGGCTGAGCTGCCGTTCTGTTTGATCGTGGCCGGGCCGACGGCCTCGGGCAAGTCGGCCCTGGCGCTGGGCCTGGCCGAGCGTCTCGGCGGGGTGGTGATCAACGCCGATGCCATGCAGTGCTACCGCGAGCTGCGCATCCTCACCGCCCGGCCGACCGGGGCGGAGGAGGCGCGCGTGCCGCACCGGCTCTACGGGGTGCGTCCCGCCGCCGAGCCGGGGCACGCCGCCTGGTGGCGTGCGGCGGCCCTGGCGGAGATGGCGGCGGCCCGCGCGTCCGGCCGCCTGCCGATCCTGTGCGGTGGCACGGGGATGTATTTCGCGGCCCTGCAACAGGGGATTTCGGCCATTCCCGAGGTTCCCGCGGCGGTGCGGGCGGAGGCGCGCGCCCTGCTGGCCGAGCGCGGGGCGGCGGGGCTGCACGCCGCGCTGGCCGCGGTCGATCCGGCCGACGCCGCCGTGCTGCGCCCCTCCGACAGCCAGCGCCTGGCGCGGGCCTGGGAGGTATGGCGCGCCACCGGCCGCCCGCTCGCCGCCTGGCAGGCCGAGCCCGGCACGCCGGCGCCCTGGCGCTTCGCCGCGGTGGTGCTCGACCCGCCGCGGGAGGCGTTGCGCGAGGCCGCTGCCAGACGCTTTGCCGCCATGCTCGAGGCGGGGGCCGCCGCGGAGGTGCGCGCCCTGCTGGCCCTGGGACTCGACCCGGCGTTGCCGCTGATGCGGGCCCACGGGGTGCCGGAGCTGTCGGCCTGGCTGCGCGGGGAGATTTCCCTGGAGGCGGCGGCCGCGCACGCGGTGCTGGCCACGGGGCGCTACACCCGCCGCCAGGCGACCTGGCTGCGCCATCACGCGCTGGCGGCCCCGAGCGGGACGCATACGATCCATGCTCGCGTCGGGGCTATGGAGCAATTTTCAGAAAGCGAAATGGCTGCAATAATGTCGATTATTCGCCATGAGGGTTGACGCCCTTTTCGCCCCCGGATAAGGCCAGGAAATGACCAGTCACACCGCCGCCCCTTCCTCCGCTTCCCCGCCCGAATCCTCCCAGCTCCCGCAAGCCCCGGGCGCCGAGGTTCTCCTGCGCGCGCTGAAGGACCAGGGCGTGGAGGTCGTCTTCGGCTATCCCGGCGGTTCGGTGCTGCCCATCTACGACGCGCTGTTCCAGCAGAACGCCATCCGTCACATCCTGGTGCGCCACGAGCAGGCGGCGGTGCATGCCGCGGAGGGCTATGCCCGCTCCACCGGCAAGGTGGGCTGCGTGCTCGTCACCTCCGGGCCGGGGGCGACCAACGCGGTCACCGGCCTGGCCGACGCGCTGATGGATTCCATCCCCGTCGTCTGCCTCACCGGCCAGGTGCCGACGCATCTGATCGGCAACGACGCCTTCCAGGAGGCGGATACCACCGGCATCACCCGCCCGGCCACCAAGCACAATTATCTGGTCAAGCGCGCGGGCGATCTCGCGCATGTGGTGCACGAGGCGTTCTACGTGGCGCGCACCGGCCGGCCCGGCCCGGTGGTGGTCGATCTGCCCAAGGACATCCTGATCGGCCCGGCGCCCTACGAGCCCCCGCGCGCGACCCCGCATCCCTCTTACCGCCCGCAGACCGAGCCCGACGCGGCCCTCATCGCCGAGGCGGTGGCGCTGATGCGTCAGGCGCGCAAGCCGGTGTTCTATACCGGCGGCGGGGTCATCAACGCCGGCCCCGAGGCCGCCGCCCTGCTGGCCGAGCTGGCGCACGCCACGGGCTTTCCCGTCACCTCGACGCTGATGGGCCTGGGCGCCTTTCCCGCCTCCGATCCGGCCTTTCTCGGCATGCTCGGCATGCACGGCACCTACGAGGCCAACATGGCCATGTACGAGTGCGACCTGATGGTGGCCGTGGGCGTCCGCTTCGATGACCGCGTCACCGGCCGGCTCGACGCCTTCTCGCCGGGCAGCCGCAAGATCCAGATCGACATCGACCCCTCCTCGATCAACAAGAACGTGCCGGTGGACGTCTCCATCATCGCCGACGCCGGGCGGGGCCTGGCCGCGCTGCTGGAGGAGTGGCGGTCCGCGCCTCCCGGCGCCGCGCCCGGCGTGGATCGCGAGGCGCTCACCGCCTGGTGGCGCCAGATCGACAGCTGGCGCAAGGTCGATTGCCTGCGCTTCGAGCAGGCCCGCGCGCCGGGGGCGGTGATCAAGCCGCAGTACGCCATCCAGCGCCTGGCCACGCTGATGGCGGCCGACAAGCGCGAGACGTTCATCGCCACCGAGGTGGGCCAGCACCAGATGTGGGCGGCGCAGTTCCTCAAGTTCGACCGTCCCAACCACTGGCTGACCTCCGGCGGGCTGGGCACGATGGGCTACGGCCTGCCCGCCGCCATGGGGGCGCAGATCGCCCATCCCGAGGCGCTGGTGATCGACATCGCCGGCGAGGGCTCGATCCAGATGAACATCCAGGAGCTGGGCACGCTGGCGCAGTATCATCTGCCGGTGAAGGCGTTCATCCTCAACAACCAGTCCCTCGGCATGGTGCGCCAGTGGCAGGAGCTGCTGCACGGCGGGCGCTACGCCGAGAGCCGCACCACCGCCGAGCCGGATTTCGTCAAGCTGGCGGACGCCTACGGGGCGCTCGGCCTGCGCGCCCGCTCGGTGGACGAGCTGGACGGCGTCATCCGCACCATGCTCGAGAGCCCGCGCATGGTGGTCTGCGAGGTGGCGGTCGATCCCGCGGAAAACTGCTTCCCGATGATCCCCTCGGGGGCGGCGCACAACGAGATGATCCTCGGCGGCGACCGGCCCGGGGTTCCCTCGTTCCGCGGGGTCGGCGACCCCGGCCGGGCGCTGGTCTGAACAGGAAGGTCCCGCATCATGCCTGGCGATTCCAACGCCCCGGAAGTCACCGCGATCATTGCCGTGCTGGTGGACAACGAGCCCGGCATCCTGGCCCGGGTGGTCGGCCTGTTCTCCGGGCGCGGCTACAACATCGAGAGCCTGACGGTGGCGCCGGTGGAGGAGGGGGGCAACCTCTCGCGCATCAACATCGTCACGCTCGGCACGCCGATGGTGATCGAGCAGATCAAGGCCCAGCTCGGGCGCCTGGTGCCGGTGCGGCGCATTGCCGATCTCACCGCGGAGGGCCCGCACATCGCCCGCGAGATGGCGCTCATCAAGGTGATCTGCCCGCACGGCTCGGGCGAGGCGGGGCTGAAGCGCGCCGAGGCGCTGCGCCTGGCCGACGCCTTCCGCGCGCGGGTGATCGATGCCACGACGGAAAGTTTTATCTTCGAGATGACGGGGGCAACCGAAAAGCTCGACGCCTTCCTCGACCTGATGCGCCCGCTGGGCCTGGCCGAGATCTCGCGCACCGGGGTCGCGGCGATGGCCCGCGGCACCCGCGTCATCTGACTTCCATCTTCCCCAACCGAAAAGGACTGACTCGATGCGAGTCTATTATGACCGCGACGCCGACGTGAACCTCATCAAGGGGCGCAAGGTCGCCGTCATCGGCTATGGCAGCCAGGGCCACGCCCATGCCAACAACCTCAAGGACAGCGGCGTCGCCGAGGTCGTGGTGGGGCTGCGTCCCGGCTCGACCGGCGTGGCCAAGGCCGAGGCGGCCGGCTTCAAGGTGATGGACCCCGCCGACGCCGCCAAGTGGGCGGACGTGGTGATGCTCCTCACCCCCGACGAGGGCCAGGCGGACCTCTACAACACCAAGATCGGCCCCAACATGCGCCCCGGCACGGCGCTGGCCTTCGCGCACGGCCTGGCCATCCACTTCAACCTGATCGAGCCGCGCCCGGACATCGACGTGTTCATGATCGCGCCGAAGGGCCCCGGCCACACGGTGCGCAGTGAATACAAGCTCGGCGGCGGCGTGCCCTGCCTGGTGGCGGTGGCGCAGAACGCCTCGAGCAACGCCCTGGAGATCGCCCTCTCCTACGCCTCGGCCATCGGCGGCGGCCGCGCCGGCGTGATCGAGACCACCTTCAAGGAGGAGTGCGAGACCGACCTGTTCGGCGAGCAGGCGGTGCTGTGCGGCGGCGTGGTCGAGCTGATCCGCAGCGGCTTCGAAACCCTCGTCGAGGCCGGCTACGCCCCGGAGATGGCCTATTTCGAGTGCTGCCACGAGATGAAGCTGATCGTCGACCTGATCTACCAGGGCGGCATCGCCGACATGAACTACTCCATCTCCAACACGGCGGAATACGGCGAGTACGTGTCGGGCCCGCGCATCATCAACGCCGCCGCCAAGGCGGAAATGAAGCGCGTGCTGGGCGACATCCAGAGCGGCAAGTTCGTGCGCGAATGGATGCTGGAGAACAAGGTCAACCAGCT
>CALNAL010000403.1 GCA_937874445.1 uncultured Acetobacteraceae bacterium
CGCCCCGCGCCGGCCCACCGCCTGGGAGCTGCAACTGTGCGGGCGCGCCTTTCCGCCCGACAGCCTCCACCAGTCCTGGCGCGACTACCTCTACTGGGACAGCGAGCTGGAGAACTAGCCGCTCTCCTCGCCGTCCTCGCCGAAGGCCACGTCGCGGTGGACGTAGACGCTCATCAGCAGCCCGAAGCCGATCATCACCATGATCATCGCCGAGCCGCCGTGCGAGACCAGCGGCAACGGCACGCCGCCCACCGGGATCGAGCCCGTCACCATGGCGATGTTGACGAACACATACATGAAGAAGTTCGTCGACAGCCCGATCGCCAGCAGCCGCCCGTACTGGTGGCGGCAGCGCAGCCCGATCAGCACGCCGCCGATGATGATCGCCCCCAGCAGTCCGAGCAGCGCCAGCCCGCCCACCAGGCCGAATTCCTCGGAGAACAGGGTGAAGATGAAGTCGGTCTGCTTCTCGGGCAGGAAGTTGAGATGCGACTGCGTGCCCTGCAGGAAGCCCTTGCCCCACATCCCCCCCGAGCCCAGCGCGATCTTGCTCTGGATGATGTTGTAGCCGGCGCCCAGCGGGTCGCTCTCGGGGTCGAGGAAGGTGGTGATGCGCGAGCGCTGGTAGTCGTGCAGGTGGGAATAGCCGATCGGCGCGGCCAGGCCGACGACGGCGAGGATCAGCACGACCTTCCACCAGCGCATCCCCGCGACGAAGAACACCACGGCCCCCACCAGGCAGGTGATCACCGCCGTGCCGAGGTTGGGTTCCTTGAGGATCAGCCCCACCGGCACCAGCACCGCCAGCGCCGGCGGCACCAGGAACAGCGGGTTGCCCATGCGCTCCCAGCTCGCCTTGTGGAACCAGGCCGCCAGCGCCATCACCAGCGCGATCTTCATCCACTCCGAGGGCTGCCACTGCATGCCGGCCAGCTCGATCCAGCGCTGCGCCCCCTTGGCCCCGTGGCCGACCTTGAGCACCAGCACCAGCAGCGCCACCCCCGAGGCATAGGCCAGCCACGACAGCCGGGCGAGAAAGCGGATGTCGATCATCGCGATAGAGATCATCAGCACCAGCCCCACCGCGAAGCGGAAGGCGTGCCGCCCGGCATAGGGCTCCACCGAGCCGCCGCCGGCCGAATAGAGGGCGACGTAGCCCACCCCCGCCAGCGCGCACAGCAGCAGCACGTAGAGCCAGGAAATCCGCCACAGCTTGCCCACCAGGCCGAAGGAGGGCTCCTCGCGGATCAGGCGCTTTTCCAGGACGCTCATCGGGCACCTCCCCCGCCGCCGGGCCCGCTCCGCTCGGAGGGGGCCGGCGGCTGGTCATAGAGCGGCTTGCCGGCCGAGGCATCGGCCACCTTGGGGGCCTCGCGGCGGTTCACCGGGTCGCGGGTCAGCGCGACGGTCATGATGTCGCGCGCGATGGGGGCGGCCGCGGTGGCGCCGCCATTGCCGTGCTCCACCACCACCGCGACCGCGTAGCGCGGCGCGTCATAGGGCGCGAAGCACATGAACAGCGCATGCGGGCGATACTCCCAGGGCAGATTCTCCGACTTGAACCCGTGCTCGCGCTGCTCGCGGCTGACCCGGCGGACCTGGGTCGAGCCCGTCTTGCCGGCCAGGGTCACCCCGGGGATGTCGAGCCTGGCGATGCGCGCGGTGCCCTCGGGGTCGTTGACCACCTGCCACATCCCCTCGCGCACCACCTGGAGGTTGCGCTCCGAGACTCCCAGCAGCGGCCAGTCCTCCGGGTGCACCCCCTTCTGCAGCGTGGCATCGAGGGTGCGCGTCAGATGCGGGCGCACCGCCCGGCCGGTGGCGATGCGCGAGACCACGGTGGCCAGCGCCAGCGGGGTGATCAGCGTGAAGCCCTGGCCGATGCCGTGCACCACCGTGTCGCCCGGGTTCCACGGCTTGCCTCTCTTCTGCTGCCACTCGCGGGTGGGCATCAGCCCCTTGCGCGCCGCCGGCAGCTCGATGCCGAGGTCCACCCCCACCCCGAAGCGGTTGGCCATGGCGGCGATGCGGTCGATGCCCAGCCGGCGCGCCACCTCGTAGAAATAGACGTCGCAGGAGTTCTTCAGCGCCCCCCGCAGGTCGAGCGGGCCGTGGCCATGCAGGCGCCAGCAGTGGAAGCGGGTGTCGCCGAGGTCGTAGTAGCCGGGGCAGTTGATTTTTTCCTTGGGGTCGAGCAGCCCCGACTCCAGGGCCGCCATCGCCACCACCGGCTTGAAGGTGGACCCCGGCGAATACAGCCCCGCCGCCGCCTTGTTGATCAGCGGCGCCCGGCGGTTGGAAGTCCACTCCTCCCACTGCGCCTGGGAGACCCCCGAGTTGAACAGGCTGGGATCGAAGGAGGGGTTGGTGGCCATCGCCAGCACCTCCCCGTTGCGGCAGTCCATCGCCACCGCCGAGGCGCTCTCGTCGCCGAGAAAGCCTTCCACCGCCTGCTGCAGCCCGGCATCGATGGCCAGCCCCACCTCGATGCCCGGCGTGCCCTCCTGGTGGTCCAGCTCGCGGATCACCCGGCCGACCGCGTTGACCTCCAGCTCCTCGGTGCCCGCCTTGCCGCGCAGGATCTTGTCGTGGAACTTCTCCAGCCCCGCGCGGCCCACCCGCAGCCCCGGCAGGGCCAGCATCGGGTCCTCCGCCACGTCGTCCTCGTTGGGAGGGGCGACATAGCCCACCACATGCGCCAGCGTCGCGCCGTAGGGGTATTCGCGGGTGGCCCCCACATCCACCGAGATGCCCGGCAGGTCCGGCGCGTTGACCTCGATGCGCGCCATGTCCTCCCAGGAGAGGAAGTCGCGCACCACGATCGGCACGAACCGCCGGTGGCGGCGCAGCTCGCGCTCGATGCGCGCCCGCTCGTGGTCGGCCAGCGGCACCAGGCGGGAGAAATTGTCGAGCGTGGCGTTCACGTCGCCGGTCTGCTCGGCGGTCAGCATCGCCCGCCAGTTGGAGCGGTTGCCCGCCACCACCGTGCCGAAGCGGTCCAGGATGCGCCCCCGCACCGCCGCGATCAGCCGCGTCGAGACCCGGTTGGTCTCCGCCAGGGTGGAATAGCGGCCGCCCTCGGCCACCTGCACCTGGTAGAGCCGCGCCCCCAGCGCTGTCTCTTATACACATCTCCGAGCCCACGAG
>CALNAL010000404.1 GCA_937874445.1 uncultured Acetobacteraceae bacterium
GGTGGTGGGGGCGTCGGGGTTCTGGGCGCGCTGGCGCAGCAGGTGGTCGGCCAGCACGCAGGCCAGCATGGCCTCGCCCACGGGCACCGCGCGAATGCCCACGCAGGGGTCGTGCCGGCCGTGGGTGGCCACGGTGGTATCGTGGCCGGTGCGGTCCACCGTGGGCTGTTCGCGCAGGATCGAGCTGGTGGGCTTGACGGCGAAGCGCGCCACGATCGGCTGGCCGGTGGAGATGCCGCCGAGGATGCCGCCGGCGTGGTTGGAGGCGAAGCGCACCTGCCCACCGGCCTCCGTTCCGGCCCCTGGTGTGGTCCCCGGTGTGGCCATGGACATGCAGTCGGCGTTCTCCTCGCCGCGCAGGGCGGCGGCGGCGAAACCGGCGCCGATCTCCACGCCCTTGACGGCGTTGATGCCCATCAGGGCGGCGGCGATCTCGGCGTCGAGCTTGCCGTAGAGGGGAGCGCCGAGGCCGCAGGGCACGCCCTCGGCCTGCAGCTCCACCACCGCCCCGCAGGAGGAGCCGGCCTTGCGCACGCCGTCGAGGTAGCTTTCCCACGGCGCCACCGCGGCGGGGTCGGGGCAGAAGAAGGGGTTGGCCTCCACCGCCGCCCAGTCCCAGCGGCTGCGGTCGATGGCGTGCGGCCCGAGCTGGACCAGGGCGCCGCGCAGGCGCACGCCCTCCCCCAGCACCAGCCGCGCGACCGCCCCGGCGGCGACACGGCAGGCGGTCTCGCGCGCCGAGGATCGCCCGCCGCCGCGGTAGTCGCGGATGCCGTATTTCAGCTCGTAGGCGAGGTCGGCGTGCCCGGGGCGGAAGCAGGTGGCGAGATTGCCGTAGTCGCGCGAGCGCTGGTCGGTGTTCTCGATCAGCAGCGAGATCGGCGTGCCGGTGGTCAGGCCCTCGAAGGTGCCGGAGAGGATGCGCACCTGGTCGGGCTCGCGGCGCTGGGTGGTAAAGCGCGACTGCCCGGGGCGGCGGCGATCGAGGAAGGGCTGGATCGTCGCCTCGGTGAGCGGCAGGCGCGGCGGGCAGCCGTCGATGACGCAGCCGATCGCCGGGCCGTGGCTCTCCCCCCAGGTGGTGACGCGGAAGAGATGCCCGAAGCTGTTGTGCGACATGGCGTTCCCTCGGAGTCTGTTGGGCGGAACCGGTTGGGGGGCAGAGCCCGGACGGATGAAAGGCCTTGGCTTCTTCTACTCCACCGTCAGGTCCGGGGCGTCGGGGTTCTTCATGCCCTGGATGTGGTAGCCGGAATCGACGTGGTGGATCTCGCCGGTGACGCCCGAGGAGAGCGACGAGACCAGGTAGAGGCCGGCGCCGCCGACGTCCTCGAGAGTGACATTGCGGCGCAGCGGGGAATTGTACTGGTTCCACTTGAGGATGTAGTGGAAGTCGCCGATGCCGGAGGAGGCGAGCGTGCGGGCGGGGCCGGCGCTCAGCGCGTTGACGCGGATGCCGTCGGTGCCGAGGTCGGCGGCGAGGTAGCGCACCGAGGCCTCGAGCGCGGCCTTGGCGATGCCCATCACGTTGTAGTGCGGGGTCCAGCGCTCCGAGCCGAGGTAGGTCAGGGTGAGCAGCGCGCCGCCGGGGCGCATCATCGCCGCGGCGCGACGGGCGGCGGCGGTGAAGCTGAAGGTGGAGATGTCGAGCGCCTGCAGGAACGCCTCGCGGGGAGTATCGACATAGCGGCCGCGCAGATAGCGCTTGTCGGCGAAGCCGATGGCGTGGACCAGGAAGTCGATCTTGTCCCAGCGCTTGGCGAGGGTCTCGAAGGCGGCATCGAGGCTGGCGTCGTCGGCGACGTCGCAGGGCATCAGGAAGTCGCTGCCGAGGCTGTTGGCCAGCGGGCGCACGCGCTTTTCCAGAGCCTCGCCCTGATAGGTGAAGGCCAGTTCGGCGCCCTGGGCGGCGCAGGCGCGGGCGATTCCCCAACCGAGCGAACGCTCGTTGGCAACTCCCATGATCAGCCCGCGATGTCCCGCCAGCAGGCTGCCCTGCGCGGGCGCGGCCCCCTCCTCGCCCTGATTCATCATCCCAATTCCCATTCCAGATTCAGGAAAGGCGCGTCCTGGCACAGCTTTCCGCACGGGGCAAGGTCTTGCCGTCTGGCCTCCATTGTCCTGCGGGGGGTAGGCTTGGCGTTGTTGCGCGCGGCTGTCATAGGAGGCCGGGCAGGTTTTTACAGGGCAGCCATGACCGATCCGTTCGAACAGTTCCGCATCTGGCTTTCCGAGGCCGAGGGCAGCGAGCCCAACGACCCCAACGCGATGGCGGTGGCCACCGCCACCCCCGAGGGGCATCCCTCGGTGCGCATGGTGCTGCTGAAGGCCTGGGACGAGCGCGGATTCGTCTTCTACACCAACATGGAAAGCCGCAAGGGCGGCGAGCTGCTCGCCAACCCGCATGTCGCGCTGCTGTTCCACTGGAAGAGCCTCAAGCGCCAGGTGCGCATCGAGGGGCCGTCGGAGCGGGTCTCCGACGAGGAGGCCGACACCTATTATCATTCGCGCGCCCGCACCTCCCAGCTCGGTGCCTGGGCCTCGCAGCAGTCGCGGCCGATGGCGGGACGCGCGGTGCTGATCAAGCGGGTGGCGCAGTACGAGGCCACCTATCCCGGCACCATTCCCCGCCCGCCCTACTGGACCGGCACCCGCGTGCGCCCCGAGCGCATCGAGTTCTGGCAGGACAAGCCCTTCCGCCTGCACGACCGCATCGTGTTCACCCGTGACGGCGAGGGATGGGCGACCGAGCGGCTGTTCCCGTGACCCGGCCGGGATGATTCCCGCCGCCCAAAGGGGTGTCGCGGCCCTGCTGCGCGCGCGCTGTGCCGGGAGCGGGCCGGACCAGAGCACGCCGGTGGGGGAGGTGGAGACCGCGCTTTCGGTGGTGTTCCTCGGCGCGGACGAGGCGTTCAAGCTGCGCAAGGCGGTGCGGCTGAACTTCGTCGATTTCACCGACCCCGCCGCCCGCCGGCGGGCGGCCGAGCGCGAGCTGGCGCTCAACGCCCCGGCCGTGCCGAGGCTCTACCGGGGGGTCGTGGCCCTCACCCGCGCGCCCGACGGAACGCTGGCCTTCGACGGTTCCGGCGAGGCGGTGGAGTGGGTGGTGCGCATGGCGCGCCTGCCGCCCGAGGCGTTTC
>CALNAL010000405.1 GCA_937874445.1 uncultured Acetobacteraceae bacterium
GGTTCCGCGGCTGACACAGGCGCGGAATCCTTAACGAATGAAGCTTTCCTGGTTCTCCTTTCCCGAAAGGAGAACACCTTCCCTGCTTGTCACCCGGCGTCGGTGCGCAGCGGCGCATCCGGCATGGCCAGCGCGGCCACCAGCGCCAGGGCGGCGAGCACGGCGCAGGTGGCGAAGGCCCAGGTGAAGCTGGCGGCCAGGGCCTCGCGCGCCAGGGTGGCGAGGTGGGGGTCGAGCCCGGCCAGGGCGGTGGGTCCGCGCAGGGCGCCGAGGTCGAGTTCCTTGCCGCCGAGGGCGCCCAGCGAGCGGGCGAACCCCTGGGCCAGCACGGTGCCCACCAGGGCCGTGCCGAAGGCGCCGCCGAGGTTGCGCATCAGCACCAGCACGCCGGTTCCGGCGCCGACGTCGCGGTGGTCGGCGGCGTTCTGGGCGATCACCAGGCTGGCGGGCATGCAGGCGCCGAGGCCGATCGAGGCCACCACCATCGCGGCCATCAGCTCGCCCCACGGCGCGGTGCCGCCGAGCCAGGCGAGCACGGCCAGGCCGGGAGCGGCGACGAGCAGGCCGCACACCACCACCGGGCGCATCCGCCCCAGCCGGTGCGCCGCCTGGCCGGCCGAATAGGCGCCGGCGACGTTGGCGATCAGGAAGGGCGTCAACATCCCCCCCGACGCCGCCGCGTCGGCCCCGCGCAGCAGCTGGAAGGCGAGCGGCAGGAGGAACACCATGCCGAGGATGGCCCCCGAGGCGAGGCTGCCGATCGCCACCCCGCAAACGTAGACCGGGTTGGCGAACAGCCGGGGCGGCATCAGCGGCTCGGCGGCGTGGAGCTGGGAGAGCACCAGCAGCCCGAGCAGCACCATCGCCACCACGGCCGTGCCCAGCACCGGCGTGGAAAGCCACGGCCAGATCACCCCGCCCCAGCTCAGCGCCAGCAGGGCGGCGGTGTTGGCGCCCATCAGCAGCACGGCGCCGCGATAGTCGATGCGGGCGGCGCGCCGGGCCTGCGGCAGGATCTTCAGCGCCCGGGCGCTGAGCAGATAGGCGGCCGCGCCGAGCGGCAGGTTGAGCCAGAAGATCCACCGCCACGAGAGGGCATCGGCCAGCCAGCCGCCCACCAGCGGGCCGGAGATCGAGGCCAGCGCCCACATGCCCGAGAGATAGGCCTGATAGCGCCCGCGCTCGCGCGGGGAGACGACATCGGCGATGGCCGCCTGCGACACCGCGAGCAGCCCGCCCCCGCCCACGCCCTGCGCCGCGCGCAGCACGATCAGCGTGGTCATCCCGGTGGCCATCCCGCACAGCGCCGAGGCGACGAGAAACAGCGCCAGCGCGCTCAGCAGCACCACCCGCCGGCCGTAGAGGTCGGAGAGCTTGCCGTAGACCGGGGTGCAGGAGGTGCAGGTCAGCAGATAGGCCGTGACGATCCAGGAGAGATGGCCGAACCCGTTGAGGTCGGAGGCGATGGCCGGCACGGCGGGCACCACCACCGTCTGGTCGAGGGCGGAAAGCAGCACGCAGAGCATCACCCCCGTCACCACCCGCAGGGCGCGGGCATGGTGCAGGGCGGCCTCGCTCCTCTCTGGATCGGGCAAGTCTGGATCGGGCGAATCTGAATCGGGTAAGTCTGGATCGGGCTCGGAAAAGTGCGGTTCGGACATGCCGTTTCAGATGCACCCGTTGCGCCCCGCCGCCAAGCCCCGCGGCCGGCATGTCACGGTTCAGCAAAGAGCAGAAAGAAAGGCGTTCTTCTTGCGAGCAGGAAGAACCAAGAAAGCTTTATCCGTCAAGGATTCCGTGCCTGGGGTCAGACGCGGAGCCAAAGGGGGGAAAGTCCTTTTTGCTTCTTTTTCCTTCAGGAAAAAGAAGACCTTACCTTACCCATCCCCCGCGAGTGGCGCATGCGGGGCATCCGGCCTAGACTGGGCGATGGAAAACCGTCGCGGGGGGTGCCAATGCCCACTCTTGTGCTGCTGCGTCACGGGCAGAGCCTGTGGAACCAGCAGGATCTGTTCACCGGCTGGACCGATGTCGATCTTTCCGAGAAGGGCGTCGCGGAGGCGCGCGCGGCGGGGCAGCGCCTGGCCGCCGCCGGGTTCGGCTTCGACATCTGCTTCACCTCGGTGCTGAAGCGGGCCATCAAGACCCTGCACTATGCTCTTGAAGAGATGGACCTTCTCTATCTGCCGGAGGTCAAGAGCTGGCGGCTCAACGAGCGCCACTACGGTGCGTTGCAAGGCCTCAACAAGACCCAGACGGCCGCCCGGCACGGCAAGGAGCAGGTGTTCGTCTGGCGCCGTTCGTGGGACGTGCCGCCGCCGGCGCTGGAACCCTCCGACCCGCGCCACCCCAGCCACGACCCACGCTACGCCGGCGTGCCCGCGGCGGAGCTGCCGGCCACCGAGAGCCTCAAGCTGACGGTGGAACGCGTGCTGCCGTTCTGGCACGAGAGCATCGCCCCGGCGCTGCGCGAGGGGCAACGGGTGCTGATCGCCGCGCACGGCAACTCCCTGCGCGGACTGGTGAAATACCTCAGCGCGGTGTCGGAGAAGGACATCCCGGGCTTCGAGCTGCCCACCGGCCAGCCGCTGGTCTATCAGCTCGACGCCGCGCTGAAGCCGACCAGCCGCGACTTCCTCGGCGCCTGAGACGCCGCGATGGCCCCGCCTCCCCCTGCCTTCCGGGACGATGCGGCAGCAGAGCGGGCGCTGCGCGAGGCCCTCGCCCGCATGCCCGACGACGTCGCGCGGCTCAACGACCTCGGCAACCTGCTGCGTGCCACCCGGCGCGCGGAGGAAGCGGTGGAAGCCTATCGCCGCGCGGTGTTTCTCCGCCCCGAGGATGGCGGGCTGCGGGGCAATCTCGCCATGGCCCTGACCGAAGCGCACCGCCCCGGCGAGGCGGCGGTATGGATCGCGCAGGCCCAGGCCGGCCACCCCGGGGATGCCCGCCTCGCCCTCATCGCCGCCACGGCGGAGATGGCGCTGGCCCGGCCCGGCCCGGCGCTGGCGGCCTATCTCCGCGCCCAGGCGCTGGCGCGGCATGCCGGCCAGCCCGCCACGCAGACCCAGGCCCGTTTCGGAGAGGGGCTGGCGCGGCTCGCCCTGGGCGACTGGGAGCGGGGCTGGCCGGCCTACGA
>CALNAL010000406.1 GCA_937874445.1 uncultured Acetobacteraceae bacterium
CCACCCCGCCCAGCCCGGCGAGCCAGCCCGGCCCGAGGCGCGCCCCCAGCGGGCCGGCGAAGAGAAACATCACCGTTTCAGCCACCACCCCCTCGGCCCACAGCAGGCCGATGGTCGTCTCGCCCAGCCCGGCGGCGCGCCAGTGCAGCGAGGAGAGGCTGTAGTAGGCGCCGTTGGAGGACTGGATCAGCGCGCTCATCAGCACGGTGATCCGGAAGGTGGGGTTGGTCAGCAGGCGGAAGCTGCCCAGCGTGCTGGGCGGACGGGCGCGCGGGCGGGCGTCCGGCAGCAGGGGGCCGAGGCCGGCGGCGGCGGCATAGATCATCGCCATCAGCACCGGCGCCGAGGCCGACCCGAAGGCGGCCACTACCGGCCCGCCCGCCACCGCGGTGACCAGGAAGGCCGCCGAGCCCACCGCCCGCACCCGGCCGTAGTCGAGCCGGCCGTCGTGCGCCAGGCCGAGCAGCAGCGTGTCGCACAACGGTTGCAGCGCCGCCGAGCAGAAGCTCTGCAGGGTGAGCACCGCCAGCACCGCGAGGAAGCCCCAGGCCGGCAGGTAGCCCAGCGAGAGGGCGGCGGTGGCCGCGGCGGCAAGGATCAGCACCGGGCGCACCCGGCCGAGCCGGTCGGCCACCTCCCCCCAGGCCGGCGTGGCGCCCAGCCGCAACAGCGAGGAGAGGCCGTAGATCTGGCTGATGGCAGCCGCGGTCAGGCCGCACTGGCCGAGCCAGAGCGGCAGATAGACCATGCCGATTCCGCCGGCGGCATAGACCGCCGTCATCACGACCGCGACGCGCAGGGGGGCGGACATCAGGCAAGCATACCGCGCCCCCGCCCCCGCTGCCGCAGGAGATTGCGCAGGCGCGGCCCCGGAATCTCCCGCCGGGTCGCCGCTTACGTTCGCCGTCTGGGCATGGCGCGCAGGCGGGCGAAATAGGCATCGACCGCCTCGACCACGGCCCGGGCGAGGACACGCCGATGGGCGGGGCTGCGCAGGGCGGCCTCGTCGCGGCGGTTGGAGAGAAAGCCCATCTCCAGCAGCACGCTGGGGATGCCCGAGGCCAGCACATAGAGATGGGCGGCCCGCGCCGGGGCGGGGGTGAGGGCCACGTCGTCGCCGAGGCTGCGCAGCAGGGCCGCCTGCAGGCGGCGCGAGGGGTCGCGCTCGGGCGGATCGCCGGCCAGCGCCTGGGCGATCTCGCGGGGACGCGGGCGCACCCGCCGGGCCGGCGCCGCCCCCGCACGGACATACACGCTGGCCCCGTGGGCACGGTGGTTGCGGTTGGCGGAATCGGCGTGCAGCGAGATCAGCAGCGCGGCTCCCGCGGACCGCGCGATGCTCACCCGGTCGGCCAGCTCCAGGGTGGTGTCACTGCTGCGGGTGAGGCGGACACGATAGCGGCCGGTGGCCGCGAGCTGGTTCCTCAGCTCCAGCGCGGCGGCCAGGGTGACGGTCTTTTCCCGCGTGCCGGACAGGCCGATGGCTCCCGGGTCCTCCCCGCCGTGGCCGGGATCGACCACGATCAGCGGCGCCGAGGGGGCGGGAGAGGATTTCGGTTTTGCGGCGCGGGCCGGCGCGGCGAGCGCAAGCCCGACGGCCGCCAACACGCCACCCAGGAGCACCCGGCGGCCGAGGGGATGGAAGGACATGGGAGAAAGCTCGCGCTATCCGGCGGCCCGCTGCACCGCCCGGGCGACCTCGTGCAGCTTGCGCGCCATCGCCGCCACGCCGTTGCCGCGGTTGGTGGAGAGCGCCTCGAGCAGGCCGAGGTTCTTGAGGAAGACCGGGTCGGTGGCCAGGATTTCCGCCGCCGGCCGGCCCGAATAGACCCGCAGCAGCAGCGCGATCAGCCCCGCCACGATCGCCGCGTCGGAGGTGCCGGCAAAAAAGAGCCGGCCCTCCCGCTCTACCGCCTCCATCCAGACCCGGCTCTGGCAGCCGGGCACGCGATGGGCGTCGTCCATCCACACCTCGGGAAAGGCCGGCAGCTTGCGGCCCAGCTCGATGATGTAGCGGTAGCGCTGCTCCCAGTCGTCGAACAGCGCGAAATCCTCGCCGATCGCCGCGATCGCCTCGATGGCGGTCGCGTCCTCCGGCACGACAAAGGGATCATCCGTCATTTCGTCAGCTTGGCCTCGATGCAGTCCCAGATCATCGCCGCGATGTCGGTGCCGTCGAAGCGCTCGATCTCCTGGATGCCGGTGGGCGAGGTGACGTTGATCTCGGTCAGCCAGTCGCCGATCACGTCGATGCCCACGAAGATCAGGCCCTGCGCCTTCAGCGTCGGGCCGATGCGCGCGCAGATCTCGCGGTCGCGCGCCGTCAGCGCCACCGGCTCGGCGCGGCCGCCCACATGCATGTTGCTGCGCGCCTCGCCCGCCTGCGGCACGCGGTTGATCGCCCCCACCGGCTCGCCGTCCACCAGGATGATGCGCTTGTCGCCCTCGCGCACCGCCGGCTCGTAGCGCTGCACCATCAGCGGCTCGCGGGAACGGGCGAAGTGCATCTCCACCAGGGCGTTGAGGTTGGGGTCGTCATGACGGATCAGGAACACCCCCGAGCCGCCGTTGCCGTAGAGCGGCTTGACCACGATGTCCTTGTGCGTCGCGCGGAAACCGCGGATCGCCTCCGGGTCCCAGGTGACCATGGTCGGCGGCATCAGCTCGGGGAAGTGCATCACCAGCAGCTTCTCCGGCGCGTTGCGCACCGCAACCGGGTTGTTGACCACCAGCGTGCCCGTGCCGTCCGCCCGGTGGATGTGCTCCAGCAGGTGCGTGGCGCTGATGTAGGCCATGTCGAACGGCGGGTCCTGGCGCATCAGCACCACATCCATGGTGCCGAGGTCGATCAGCTCCTCGGGGCCGGCATGCGCGAAATCACCCCGCACCCGCTGCACCGTCACCGGCCGCGCCCGGGCGAAAACCCGCTGTTCGCGCGTGGCCCCCTCCTTCAGCACCCCCTCGCGCATCGTCATGTTGCGCACCTCGTAGTGCCAAAGCGCGTGACCCCGCTTCTGGGCCGCCAGCATCAACGCAAATGTCGAATCGGCATCGATCTTGACGGTGTCCAGAGGATCCATCTGCACCGCAACCCGTAACGCCCGCGCCATGCTCCGCCGCCCTTTTCCGTGACTGGTGAATACCTATGTGCAGACCCCCCGCTCGACAAGGCGGATCCGCGGTGGTGCGACGTGCCGGCTTTGCCGGACGTGCCCGGCGCGCGCCTTCGCACGACGTGCCGGCGTTCCGCCGGCCGGGGCGCTGCCCCGAACCCCGCCGGGCGCTGCCC
>CALNAL010000407.1 GCA_937874445.1 uncultured Acetobacteraceae bacterium
GAAGGAAGGTTTCTTTTTCCTGGAGGAAAAAGAAGCAAAAAGGACTTTGTTCGTTAAGCTCCGCGCGTGTCACGGGCGCGGAGCCAAAGGGACAAAGCTTTCTTGGTTCTTCTTGCTCGCAAGAAGAACACCTTGCCTTGTCTTGCTTGCCGGCCTTGCTGTCCGATGCCAGCCCTTCAGAGGGTCCCGAGCCAGGCCCCCATGCGGGTCACCGCCTCCTGGAGCGCGGCGAGGTCGCTGGCGTAGGAGAGGCGCACGTAGCCCTCGCCGTACTGGCCGAAGCTGGTGCCCGAGATCGTCGCCACCCCCGCCTCCTCGAGCAGGCGCCGCTGGACGGTGCGCGAGTCCAGGCCCGAGGCGGTGATGTTGGGAAAGGCGTAGAAGGCCCCGCCCGGCACCGCGCAGCGGATTCCCGGCAGGCGGTTGAGTGCGGGGATGAGCCAGTCGCGCCGCTCGGCGAAGGTGCGCGCCATTGTCTCGACCGGGGTGCGCGGGCCTTGCAGGGCGGCGATGCCGGCGTACTGTGCCGCCGCGTTGACGCAGGAGTGGCTGTTGATCGCCAGCCGCTCGACGTCGGGGATGAACTTTTCCGGCCACACCCCGTAGCCCAGGCGCCAGCCGGTCATGGCGTAGGTCTTGCTCCAGCCGTCGAGCACGATCAGCCGGTCGGCGAGTTCGGGGTAGGCGAACATGCTGGCCGGCGCCGGGCCGGAGGAAAGCTCGCCGTAGATCTCGTCGGAGAGCACCGCCACGTCGGGGAAGTGCTGGAGCCCGGCCGCCAGCTTGTCGAGTTCCGCCTTGGGCACCACGCCGCCGGTGGGGTTGGAGGGGCTGTTGAGGATGAGCAGGCGGGTGCGCGGCGTGAGCAGCGCCAGCACGTCCTCGGCGCGGAAGGAGAAGCCGTTCTCCTCGCGCAGCGGCATCGGCACCACGCGCGCCCCGGAGAAGCGGATGACGCTGGCGTAGATGGGAAAGCCCGGGTCGGGGCAGACGATCTCCGTGCCGGGCTGGCCGAACATCAGGATGGCGAAGAACATCGTCACCTTGCCGCCGGGCACCACCATGACCCGCCGCGGCGAGACCTCGACCCCGTGACGGCGATGGATGTCGGCGGCGACAGCCTCGCGCAGGGGGAGGATGCCGTTGGCCACCGTGTAGCCGTGGTGGCCGTCGCGCAGAGCCTGACACGCCGCCTCGACGATGTGGGGCGGGGTTTTGAAATCCGGCTGGCCGATGCCGAGGTTGATGATGCTGCGTCCCTGGGCTTCCAGCTCGGTGGCACGTGCCAGCACCTGGAAGGCCGCCTCGGTGCCGAGCTGACCCATGCGGTCGGCGAGAATGGGCATGACGCTGCAACCTCCCCCTCGATGTGAATGGGCCGGCCACCGGACGGAGCGAATGGACCCCGCCCCTGCGTCCGGATTCCTCCGGGAAGGGGCGGCGTCCTCGCTCTAGCGACCGCGCGCCTTGACCTCCGCGGCCTCCTCGGCGGAAGCCACGCCGCCATGGGCGGCCGACCAGGCCACCGGGTTCTCCAGGAAGCGTCGCACCTCGACCAGGGCCGACTCGGAGAAGTAAGGCCGGTCGCGGCAGGCTTCCAGCACGTCCCACCAGGTGCAGAGGTGGTGCAGCTGGATCTGCATCTTGCCCAGGGTGTCGAAGCTGCCGGGGAACACCCCGTAGAAGAACACCACGAAGGTGTTGTTGACGATGGCACCGGCGTCGCGCAGGGCCTGGCAGAACTGGACCTTGGAGGCCCCGTCGGTGGTGAGGTCTTCCACCAGCAGGGTGCGCTTGCCCTCCGGCACGTCGCCCTCGATCAGCGCGTTGCGGCCGAATCCCTTGGGCTTTTTGCGCACATAGGCCATCGGGGTCATCATCCGGTCGGCGATCCAGGCGGCGAAGGGAATGCCCGCGGTCTCGCCGCCGGCCACCACCTCGATGTTCTCGTAGCCGATATGCCGGCCGATCTTCTCCACGCCGAGCTCGCAGATCTTGGCGCGGGCGCGGGGGAAATAGATGATACGCCGGCAGTCGATATAGACCGGCGACTTCCAGCCCGAAGTGAAGGTATAGGGTTCCTCGGGACGGCAGTTGACAGCCTTGATTTCCAGCAGGATGCGTGCCGTTGTCAGTGCCGCGTCGCGGTCCCAGTCGGTTGCGTGGCCGCCAGTGATGTCGAGTTTCGCCATGGTGTTCTTCCTGTCGCTTCCTTCCCTTAACTCCGCCCGGCGCGGGCGTCCATCCGCGTGAGCGCCGAGACAGCCAGTCCGGTCTGGGTGCTCGACGATCCGCGTACCGGAACCGCCGCCCAGGCCCTGGGGATCGCGGAGCGGCTCGGCATGCCCTTCGCGCGCCTGCCGCTGAGCTGGAACTGGAAGGCCCACCTGGCCGCGCTGGTGCCGCACGGTTCGCTGGCCGGCCTCGGCGGACCGCTGCGCGTGGAGGCGGAAAACCCCGGCCCCGCGCTGGTGATCTCGGCGGGGTCGCGCTCGGCGCCGGTGGCCCTGTGGGTCAAGCACAACTTCGGCGGCCGGCTGGTGCACTGCATGCGCCCCGGCCTGGCCGGCTGGATGCGCCGCGACGCCTTCGATCTGCTGGTCATCCCCCGCCACGACGAGCCGCCGGAGGCTCCCAACATCCTGCCGGTCCTGGCCGCCCCCAACCGCGTCTCCCAGCTCAAGCTGCGCCAGGCCGGCGAGGCCTGGGCGGAGCGGCTCGCTCATCTGCCGCATCCGCGTGTGGCGCTGCTGGTGGGGGGGCCGGTGCGGGCCACCGGCATGGCCCCTGCGCTGGCCCATCGCCTCGGCCGGCAGGTCGCGCAGCTGGCGGTCGAGCGCGGCGGGGCGGTGCTGGCCACCACCTCGCGCCGCACCGGCGGGGAGGCGACCGATGCCCTCGCCGCCGGCCTCTCGCGGGCCCTCAACGTGCTCTATCGGTGGGGAGAGCCGGGAGACAATCCCTACCTCGGCTTCCTCGCCTGTGCCGACGCCATCGTCGTCACCGCCGATTCGGTTTCGATGATCAGCGAGGCCTGCGCCACCGCGGCCCCCGTGTTCGCGGCGCTGCCCGAACTCGCCGGCCCCCGCCATCGCAAGATGCTGGCGAGCCTCTTCACGGCCGACCAGGTCCGCCCCCTCGGCGACGACCTCTCGCCCTGGCCCCGCCAGCGCCTCGACGAGGCCGACCGCGTCGCCTCCGAAATCCGCCGCCGCTTCGGCTTCGCGTAGCGGGGGCGCCGGAGTTAAGGAAGGGAAGGTCTTCTTTTTCCTGAAGGAAAAAGAAGCAAAAAGGACTTTT
>CALNAL010000408.1 GCA_937874445.1 uncultured Acetobacteraceae bacterium
CTCCTTCGATCGCGCGGCGGCCAACGACGTTCAGTCCGTAGCCCTCGATGCCGACGATGGTGCGTTGCGTGTTGGAGAGGAGAACGAGGTCGCGCACCCCGAGGTCAAGCAGGATTTGCGCGCCGATGCCGTAATCGCGCAGCTGCCCCTGCGCTGCCGCCGGGCCGGCGGCCAGGGCCTGCACCCGCGCGGAGAGTCCGTCGGGGCGAGCCTCGCGCAGCAGCACCACCACGCCGCGCCCGGCCTCGGCGATCTGCCCCATGGCGGCGTGCAGCCGGGCCGCGCCATGGCCGGAGAGGATGTCGCCCACCAGGTCCACGGCGTGCATGCGCACCGGCACCGGGCCCTCTCCCGCCCCAGTCCCGGCTCCGGCTCCGGCTCCGGTGAGGTCGCCCTTGACCAGCGCCATGTGCTCGGCGGGCTGGACGGTATCAGAATAGACGATCATCCGCCACGTGCCGCTCCCCGGCAGGGTCACGTCGCTCTCGGCGACGCGGCGCACCAGCCGCTCGGTGCGGCGGCGGTGGGCGATGAGGTCGGCGATCGAGCCGAGCTTGAGCCCGTGCAGCTGGGCGAAGGCGACGAGCTGGGGCAGCCGGGCCATGGTGCCGTCGTCGTTCATGATCTCGCAGATCACCCCGGCGGGGGTGAGCCCGGCGAGGCGGGCGATGTCCACCGCCGCCTCGGTGTGGCCGGTGCGCACCAGCGTGCCGCCCTGGCGCGCGGCCAGCGGAAAGACATGCCCGGGGATGACGATGTCGCCGCGCCCGCAGGCGGGGTTGACCGCGACGGCGATGGTGTGCGCCCGGTCGTGCGCCGAGATGCCGGTGGTCACCCCCTCGCGCGCCTCGATGGAGACGGTGAAGGCGGTTTGCAGCGGCGCCTCGTTGCGGGCGGCCATGGGGGGCAGGCCGAGCGCCTGCACGCGCTCCTCGGTCAGCGCCAGGCAGACCAGCCCGCGCGCGTAGCGGGCCATGAAGTTGATGGCGGCGGGGGTGGCGAACTGGGCGGGGATCATCAGGTCGCCCTCGTTCTCGCGGTCCTCGTCATCGACGAGCACCACCATCCGTCCGTTGCGCGCCTCCTCGATCATCTCCTCGGTGGGCGAGAGATATTCGGCGAGGGAGCGGGTCAGCAGCGAGTCCGCGGTCGAAGAATCGGTCATTTCCAGTCCTGCAGGCCGGCGACGTAGCGCGCCAGCATATCCACTTCGATGTTCACCGCGTCCCCCGGCGTGAGTCCGCCCAGGGTGGTGACCTCGGCGGTGTGGGGGATGATATTCACCCCGAAGCGCCGCCCCGTCTCAGGAGTGCCTTCTACTTCGTTGATCGTCAACGAAACACCGTCGATCGCGACGCTGCCCTTGGGGGCGATGTAGCGGGCCAGCTCGTCGGGCACGGAAAACACCATGCGGTGCGAGCCGTTCTCCGGGGCGAGGGACACCAGATGCCCCACCCCGTCCACATGGCCCGAGACGATGTGTCCGCCCAGCTCGTCGCCCACCCGCAGCGCCCGCTCCAGGTTGAGCCGGGTGCCCCGCTTCCAGCTCCCCAGCGTGGTCTTGGAGAGGGTCTCGGCCGAGACGGTCACGGCGAACCCGTCGAAGGCGGCGCCGACCACGGTCAGGCAGCAGCCCGAGCAGGCCACGGAGGCGCCGATCGGGATGGCGTCGTTGTCGGTCCACGGCGCCTCGCGGGGGGTGGAAATCAGCAGACGCATGTCGGCCCCCTCCCCGATCGGGTTGACCACCTGCACCTTGCCGACCCCGGTGACGATTCCGGTGAACATCAGCTCCTCCTGCGAAACGTGGTGAGCATATCGGCGCCCACCTCTGCCACATCCATCCGTTCGAAGCGCGGCATGCGCTCCAGGCGCGCGATGCCGAACGCGGCCGCGGCGGGCCATCCGTCGCCGCCCATCACCGCGGGGGCGTGGAACCAGGCGAGGCGGTCCACCAGGTCGGCGCGCAGCAGCGCCGCGGCGAGCTGCCCGCCCCCCTCCACCAGCAGCCGGGTGATCCCCTCGCGCCCCAGCGTCGCCAGCGCCACGCCGAGGTCGATCCCGCCCGGCCCGGCCGGCACCGCGATGACCTTCACCCCCGCCCCCTCCAGCGCCTGGCGGCGCACCGGGTCGGTGCCGGGGCCGGCGAGCAGCCAGGTCGGCACCGCGCGGGCGGTGGCCACCAGCCGCGCCATCAGGGGGGTGCGCAGATGGGTATCGGCCACCACGCGCACGATCTCGCGGCGGCGGAAGCCGGGAATGCGGCAGGTCAGATCGGGGTCGTCGGCCAGCACCGTGCCGGCGCCGACCATCACCGCGTCGCTGTGCCCGCGCAGGGCATGCGCCAGGCGGCGGGCCGGCCCGGCGGTAATCCACCGGCTCTCCCCGTCGCGCGTGGCGATGCGGCCGTCAAGGGTGGAGGCGAGCTTGAGCGTCACCAGCGGCCACCCGCGCGCCACCCGGCAGAGAAAGCCGGCATTGAGCTCGGCGGCCTCCTCGGCGAGGACCCCTCCGGTCACGACGATGCCGGCCTGGCGCAGCCGCGCGAAGCCGCCGCCGGCCACCCGCGGGTCGGGGTCCCGCAAGGCGGCCACCACGCGCGCCACCCCGGCGCTCACCAGCGCCTCGGCGCAGGGCGGGGTCTGGCCATGGTGGCAGCAGGGCTCGAGGGTGACATAGACGGTGCCGCCCCGGGCCGCCGCCCCGGCCATGGCCAGCGCCTGCGGCTCGGCATGCGGCCGCCCGCCCGGCGCGGTGGTGCCGCGGCCGACGACGCGCCCGTCGCGCACCACCAGGCAGCCCACGGCGGGGTTGGGCCAGGTGCTGCCCAGCCCGCGCCGCGCCAATCCGAGCGCCGCCCGCATGAAGGAGATGTCGTCCATGGTTCTCCCGCCGCGTCCTACCGCTGCGGCCCGCCGAGTTCGCCGAGCACCGCCTGGAAGTCGCTGGCCTCGCGGAAGTCGCGATAGACGGAGGCGAAGCGCACATAGGCCACGGCGTCGACGGTCTTGAGGGTCTCCATCACCAGTTCGCCGATCTGCTTGGAGGGCACGTCGCTTTCCCCGGAGGCCTCGAGCTGGCGGACGATGCCGTTGACGATGCGCTCGATGCGCTCCTCCTCCACCGGCCGCTTGCGCAGGGCGATGCGGATGGAGCGCGCCAGCTTGTCGCGGTCGAACAGCTGGCGCCGTCCGTCGGACTTCACCACGGTGATCTCGCGCAGCTGCACCCGCTCGACGGTGGTGAAGCGCTGCGAGCAGGCGGGGCAGAAGCGCCGCCGCCGGATCGCCGAACCGTCCTCGGAGGGACGGCTGTCCTTCACCTGGGTGTCGTCATGGCCGCAGAACGGGCAATGCATCGCGCCTCACCGCATGATCTGTCTCAGCGCATAGATGGGCTCAGCGATAGATGGGGAATTTCGCGCAGAGATCGAGAACCCTCTTGCCCACCGCGGCCTCGACGGCGGCATTGGTGCCGTCGTTGGAGTTCGACAGGCCGATGATGACCTCGCCGATCATCCGCCCCACCTCGCGGAACTCCGCCACCCCGAAGCCGCGGGTGGTGGCCGCCGGCGAGCCCAGCCGCAGCCCCGAGGTCACGGTGGGCTTCTGCGGGTCGAAGGGGATGGCGTTCTTGTTGGCGGTGATGTGGGCACGGTCGAGGCTGGCCTCGGCGGCCTTGCCGGTGACGTTGCGCGGACGCAGGTCCACCAGCATCAGGTGGCTGTCGGTGCCGCCGGTGACGATGGCGAGCCCCTGCTCCACCAGGGTCTCGGCCAGCGCCTTGGCGTTGTCGGCCACGCGCTTCTGGTAGGCGCGGAACTCGGGGCGCAGCGCCTCGCCGAAGGCCACCGCCTTGCCGGCGATCACGTGCATCAGCGGCCCGCCCTGCAAGCCGGGGAAGATGGCGGAGTTGATCTTCTTGGCGATGTCGGGGTCGTTGGTCAGCACCATGCCGCCGCGCGGGCCGCGCAGGGTCTTGTGGGTGGTGGTGGTGACGACATGGGCGTGCGGAATCGGCGAGGGGAACAGCCCGGCGGCCACCAGACCGGCGAAATGGGCCATGTCCACCATGAAGAAGGCGCCCACCTCGTCGGCCAGCTTGCGGATGCGCGCGAAGTCGATGACGCGCGGATAGGCGCTGCCCCCGGCGATGATGAGCTTCGGCTTTTCGGCACGGGCCAGGGTTTCGAGCTGGTCGTAGTCGAGCAGCCCGTCCTCGGCGCGCACGCCGTACTGCACGGCGTGGAACCACTTGCCCGAAAGATTCGGCTTGGCGCCGTGGGTGAGGTGGCCGCCGGCGGCGAGGCTCATGCCCATGACGGTGTCGCCGGGCTGGCAGAGGGCGAGCAGCACGGACTGGTTGGCCTGCGAGCCGGAGTTGGGCTGCACGTTGGCGAAGTCGCAGCCGAACAGCTTCTTGGCGCGCTCGATGGCCAGCGTTTCCACCACATCGACGCAGGCGCAGCCGCCGTAGTAGCGGTGGCCGGGGTAGCCCTCGGCGTATTTGTTGGTCAGCACCGAGCCCTGGGCCTCGAGCACCGCCTTGGAGACGATGTTCTCCGAGGCGATCAGCTCGATGCCGTCCTGCTGGCGTTCCAGCTCGTGGCCGATGGCGCCGGCGATCTCGGGGTCGGCCTCGGCGAGGGAGGCATGAAAGAAGCGCGCGGTTTCGGCGTCCATCGTGTGGGGTCTCTTTGTCAGGTCAGCAGGTGGGAGGGGAAAGCTTGGCGAGGCGCTGGTCGTGGCGTCCGCCCTCGTAGGCGGTGGCGAGGAAGGTCTTGAGGATGGCAATGCCCATCTCCTCGCCGATCATGCGCGAGCCCATGGCCACCACGTTGGCGTCGTTGTGGGCGCGGGCGAATTCGGCGCTGAGCGGCTCGCTGACGAGGGCGCAGCGGATGGCGGGGTGGCGGTTGGCGGCCATCGACATGCCTATGCCGGTGCCGCAGACCAGAATCCCGAATCGCGCAGCCCCCTCTTCCACGGCCCGGCAGACCTTGTGGGCGTAGTCGGGGTAGTCGCAGCGCTCCGGGGCATGCACGCCGAAGTCGTGCAGCTCGTATCCGGCCGCGCGCAGCCAGCGCGCCAGGGCGGATTTCAGCGGAAAACCGGCATGGTCGCTGCCGATCGCCAGCACGGGGAGGGAGGAATTTTCCATGCCCCTTCCCTTAGCACCCGCGCCGGGGCCGGGGGAATGCCCCGCCGTGCGGCCGGGGCCAAGGAAGGTGTTCTCCTTTCGAGAAAGGAGAACCAGGAAAGCTTTGTTCGTTAA
>CALNAL010000409.1 GCA_937874445.1 uncultured Acetobacteraceae bacterium
CTCCCGTCGCCGGCGGCAGCGCGGTGATCGACGTCAACCGTGCCCGCGCCGACCCGATTCCCATCGCCATTCCCGCCTTCGAGGGCGGCAGCGAAATCGCCCAGGGGCTGGTGGGGGTGATCTCCAACGATCTCGCCCGCTGCGGCCTGTTCCGGCCGATTTCTCCCTCGGCCTTCATCGACCGCAATCCCTCCGTCGAGGCCCCCAACTTTGCCAACTGGAAGGCCATCGGAGCGCAGGCCCTGGTGACCGGGCGGGCCAGCGGCGGCGGCAGCGTGCGTGTCGAGTTCCGCCTGTGGGACGTGCTGCCCGGCCAGCAGATCCAGGGCACCGCCTATACGGCCAATTCCGGCAACTGGCGGCGCATCGGCCATATCATCGCCGACGTGATCTACGAGCGGCTGCTGGGCGAGAAGGGCTACTTCGACACCCGCATCTGCTACATCGCCGGCAGCGGTCCGCGGGCGCGGCGCATCAAGCGCCTGGCCATCATGGACCAGGACGGCGAGAACAATCGCTTCCTGACGGATGGCGGTTTCCTGGCCCTGACGCCGCGTTTCCACCCCACCACGGCCGAGATCGCCTTCATGAGCTATCTCAACAATCGGCCACGGGTGTACCTGTTCAACCTCGGTACAGGGCGGCAGCGCCTGCTGGGCAACTTCGACGGCATCACCCTCTCGCCGCGGTTCTCGCCCGACGGGGGCAGCGTCATCATGGCCCAGACCAATTCCACCGGCGGCTCCTCGATCGTCGAGGTGAGCGCCAGCGGGGGCGGGGGGCGCAAGCTGACCGACGGTTCCGCGATTGACGTCTCGCCCTGCTTCAGCCCCGACGGGTCGCAGATCGTCTTCGAGTCGGACCGTGGGGGCGATCAGCAGCTCTATGTCATGTCGGCCGGCGGCGGCGGAGCCCGGCGCATCAGCTTCGGACATGGCAAATACGCCACCCCGGTGTGGTCGCCACGTGGCGATTTGATCGCCTTCACCCGGATCGGCGGAGGCGGGTTTGCCATCGGCGTGATGCGCCCCGACGGTTCGGGCGAGCGGATCCTGTCGGAAAGCTGGTACTGCGAGGGGCCGACCTTCTGCCCCAACGGGCGTGTGATCGCATTTTTCCGCGAAACGGGCGCCCGGAATTCGCAAGGTGCTGGATTCTCGAGTAGGATGTATACTATTGATGTTACTGGGTTCAACGAAAGGGTCCTGCCGACCCCGACGGATGCGTCGGATCCGGCATGGTCGCCGCTCGGAGCCTGAACGGAGACGTGGGTAAAGCCGCAACTGTGGTACGAAAACACGTGAACATGGGGGTCATGTGCCTTCTCGATGACACGGGTTCTTGACCATATTCGTTGCGGCGGTCTAATGCGACGTGTGTCCTACGGATGCGGCCTCCCTGGTTGGGGCCGTCCGCGGGCGCAGCAAAGAACGATGCCGCCCGAAGGGCAGTACCGAATTCGCACTCTTCCAGGGACGCTACACCAATGAACATCAAAATTCTGGGCGCTTTCGCCGTCGTTGCACTGCTGGCGGCGTGCTCCGATGAGGACCAGGGGGCTACCACCAGCGCTGCCGTCGCTCCTGCCGGGATCGTTCCGGGCAGCCAGGAAGACCTGGTGAAGAACGTCGGTGACCGCGTGTTCTTCGATCTGAACAAGTCCGCCGTGAAGACCGAAGGTCGTGCCACCCTCGACCGTCAGGCCGCCTGGCTGAAGCAGTATGGCCAGAACAACGTGCAGGTCGCGGGCAACTGCGACGAGCGCGGCACCGAGGCCTACAACATCGCCCTCGGCCAGCGTCGTGCCAACGCCGCTCGCGACTATCTGGTCGCCAAGGGCGTTGCCTCCAGCCGCATCACCACGATCAGCTATGGCAAGGATCGTCCGGTCGCCCTCGGCTCCAACGAGGCGGCTTGGGCGCAGAACCGCAACGCGATCACTTCGGTCCGCTGAAGTCACGCGCTGCGCACGACGAAGCCTGGAGGCGAGCGGAAAGTTCGGTCCCTCTGGGCGACGTCGTCGTGAACGAGTAAAACCGGCGGCCGTGAGGCCGTCGGTTTTTCTTTATGGCGGACCTCCTGTTCCGCCCTCCGGAATGGCGTCGCGCCGGCTGCGCGGCCGCGGTCCCGGATCGTTCTTTCCGCGCGTGAGGCAAGTCGCCCCTTGTTCCTTCCTGCCCAGGGCTCCTGCCCGGGTCCTCACACGCCAGGCTCGCTGGAGTTTCCGATGAAGCACGCGCTGGCCGCCCTCCTCTTCGGCGCCTCCCTGTTCGGCCTCTCGCTCGCGGTCCTTGCGCCCCGCCCGGCGGCGGCGCAGTCGCAGATCGAAAGTCGCGAGGCGATCGCGCTGAACAACCAGATTGCCGAGTTGCGCCACGACGTCGAGCAATTGCGTGACCAGATCCGTCG
>CALNAL010000410.1 GCA_937874445.1 uncultured Acetobacteraceae bacterium
CCACGCCGAGCTGGGGCACCAGGGTGGTGAAGGGGTAGTCGGCGATCTTGGGGCGGGCGGCGGAGACCACCGAGAGGAAGGTGGATTTGCCGGCGTTGGGCAGGCCCACCAGCCCCACGTCGGCGATCAGCTTCAGGCGCAGCCACAGCCAGCGCTCCTCGCCGGGCCAGCCCTTGTCGGCGCGGCGGGGGGCGCGGTTGGTGGAGCTTTTGTAGTGGAGGTTGCCGAAGCCGCCGTCGCCGCCGCGCAGCAGCACCACCCGCTTGCCCGGCGCGTCGAGGTCGACCAGCAGGGTCTCGCGGTCCTCGGCAAAAATCTGCGTGCCGATGGGAACCTTGATCTCGACCGGCTTGGCGGCCCGCCCGGTGCACTGCGAGCCCGCGCCGTTGCCGCCCTTGGGGGCGCGGAAATGCTGGGTGTAGCGGAAGTCGATCAGCGTGTTGAGGTTCTCGGCCGCGACGAAAATGATGTCGCCGCCGCGTCCGCCGTCACCGCCGTCGGGGCCGCCGAACTCGATGAAGCGCTCGCGCCGGAAGGCGGCCACGCCGTTGCCGCCGTCGCCGGAGCGGCAATAGATTTTCGCCTGATCGAGGAACTTCATCGTGGGGACCTGAATACGAAAACGGGGGCCGACTTGCGCCGACCCCCGGAAGGCAGAAAGGAAGTTGTTCTTTTCCGAGAAAAAGAAAAAGTCCTGTCCTGAAGGTCGCTATTCGGCGGCCTTCGGCAGCGGGGTGACCGAGACGTGCACGCGGTCGTCGGCCTTGCGGATGTAGGTCACGTGGCCGTTGACCAGCGCGAAGATGGTGTGGTCGCGCCCCAGCCCGACGTTGGTGCCGGGAATCCAGCGGGTGCCGCGCTGACGGATGATGATGTTGCCGGCGACCACTTCCTCGCCGCCGAACTTCTTCAGCCCGAGACGCCGGCCTTCCGTATCGCGCCCGTTGCGGGACGAACCACCGGCCTTTTTGTGTGCCATTTCTCTCTAGCTCCTTCAGGCCGCGGGGGTTTCGGAAGCGGCGGGGCTTTCGGCCGCGGGGGCCTCGGCGGGGACCGGATCGGCATGGCCCTCGGCGATGATGCCGCTGACGCGCAGAACGGTGACTTCCTGGCGGTGGCCGTTCTTGCGGCGGCTGTTCTGCCGGCGGCGCTTCTTGAAGATGAGAACCTTCGCGAGGCGGTCCTGGGCGATGACGGTGGCGGTGACGGTCGCGCCGGCCACGGTGGGCGTGCCCACGGAAACGCCGGAGGCGCTGCCGACGCTCAGCACGTCGGTGAAGGTGATGGTGGAACCGGGCTCGCCGGCCAGCTTCTCCACCTTGAGCACGGTGTCGGGGCTGACCCGGTACTGCTTCCCGCCGGTGCGGATGACTGCGAACATATGCTTTGGCTTCCTGTCGCAGGCCCCGCGAGGAGCCCGCTCATGAGCATTCTTTTGGTTGACACGAAACGCCGCCGCCCCGGAGCTACCGGGCCGGCGGAGAGGCGCCCTTATAGCGGGACGGGCGGCAGAGTCAACGTCGGCGCGACCCTTCCGCGCGTTCTTGCCCCTATGTCGCGCGCGCGTGTCTCTCTTATATATCGGGAACCATGGACATACCCTTCCGCAAGATGCACGGCTGCGGCAACGATTTCGTGGTGCTGGATTCCCGCACCCGCCCGCTCGACGTGACCCCCGCCCGCGCCGCCGCCCTGGCCGACCGCCATCGCGGCATCGGCTGCGACCAGGTGATCGTGCTGGAGCCGGTTGCCGACAAGGCGGGCGCCGCGAAGTCGGGAGCGGACGTGTTCATGCGCATCCGCAACCCCGACGGCTCGGAGGCCGGCGCCTGCGGCAATGCCACGCGCTGCGTCGCCGGCCTGCTCGCCGCCGAAACCGGGCGCACGCGCCTGGTGGTGCGCACCATCTCCGGCGACCTGCCCGCCACCGTGCACGCCGACGGGCGCATCACCGCCGACATGGGCGCGGCCCGGCTGGCGTGGAACGAGGTGCCGCTCGCCCACCCCTGCGACACGCTGCACCTGCCGCTTTCCGAGGGGCTGGTGGGTGACCCGGCGGCCTGCTCGATGGGCAACCCGCACGCCACCTTCTTCGTGCCCGACCTCAAGGCGCTGCCGCTCGGCGAGATCGGCCCGCGGCTGGAGCACGCGGCGCTGTTCCCCGAGCGCGCCAACATCGGTTTCGCCCAGGTGCTCGCCTCCGACCGCATCCGCCTCCGGGTGTGGGAGCGCGGCGCCGGGCTGACCCTGGCCTGCGGCTCGGGGGCCTGCGCCACGCTGGTCAACGCCGCCCGCCGCGGGCTGACCGGCCGGCATGCCACGCTGGTGGTGGACGGGGGCGAGCTGGAAATCCTCTGGCGCGAGGACGGCCATGTCGAGATGACCGGGCCGTGGACCTGCGCCTTCACCGGCAGCGTGGACTGGAAAACGCTGGGAGGGGAGTCGCCGGACGGAGAGACGCTGGACGGGGCGATGGGGCCGGCATGAGCGTGGAGATGCTCACCTTCGGCTGCCGGCTCAACACCTTCGAGAGCGAGGTGATGCGCGAGCACGCCGAGCGGGCGGGGGAGGCGGGCGAGACCATCGTGGTCAATACCTGCGCCGTCACCGGCGAGGCCGAGCGCCAGGCCCGCCAGGCGATCCGCCGCGCCCATCGCGAGCACCCCGAGGCGCGCATCGTCGTCACCGGCTGTGCCGCGCAGATCGCCCCGGCGCGCTGGGCGGCGCTGCCGGGCGTGACCCGCGTGCTCGGCAACGCCGAGAAGCTGCTGGCCGAATCCTGGGCCGCCGGGGCCCCCTCGGCGGTGGGCGACATCATGGCCGCGCGCGAGACCGCGCCGCAGCTCGTCACCGAGTTCGCCGGGCGTGCCCGCGCCTTCGTGCAGATCCAGCAGGGCTGCGACCACCGCTGCACCTTCTGCATCATCCCCTTCGGGCGCGGTCCCTCGCGCTCGGTGCCGCTGGGGCGCATCGCCGAGCAGGTGCGCACTTTGCTCGCCGGGGGCTGGCGCGAGGCGGTGCTGACCGGCGTCGATCTCACCAGCTACGGCGCCGACCTGCCGGGCCGGCCCAGCCTCGGCGCCACCGTGCGCCGCCTGCTCGCGCTGGTGCCGGAGCTGCCGCGGCTGCGTCTCTCCTCGCTCGACCCCGCCGCCATCGACCCCGAGCTGTGGCAGCTGATCGCCGAGGAGCCGCGCCTGCTGCCGCATCTGCATCTGTCCCTGCAGGCCGGCTCGGACCTCATCCTCAAGCGCATGCGCCGGCGCCATTCGCGCGCCGAGGCGCTGGCGGTGATCGCCCGCGCCCGCGCGCTGCGCCCGGGGATCGCCATCGGCGCCGACCTCATCGCCGGCTTCCCCACCGAGACCGACGCGCTGTTCGCCGAGACCCTGGCGCTGGTCGAGGAGAGCGGCATTCCCTTCCTGCACGTGTTTCCCTACAGCGAGCGCCCCGGCACGCCGGCCGCGCGCATGCCCGCCGTGCCGCCCCTCCTGCGCCGCGAGCGTGCCGCCCGCCTGCGCGCCGCCGGGCGGGCCAATGCCGCGCGCTTCTTCGCCACCCAGGTCGGCCACCTCGCCGAGGTGCTGGCCGAGACCGCGGAGGGCGGCCACACCGAGCATTTCTCGCCCGTCCATTTCCTGCCCGCGTGCGCGCACGCGACCCCCGGCGCCCTGCTGCGCGCCCGGATCGTCGCCGCCAACGACGCCGGTCTGCTCGCGGAGCCTGCCTGATGGCCCTCGGATTCTTCTCGCGGCTGAAGGCGGGGCTGGCGCGCTCCACCCAGAAGCTCTCCGCCAACCTCGGCGGCGTGCTCGGCGGGCGCAAGCTCGACGATGCCGCCCTGGAGGAGCTGGAGGACGCCCTCGTCGCCGCCGACCTCGGCACCGAGGTGGCGCACCGCATCATCGCCTCCTTCCGCCGCACCCGCTTCGGCACCGAGGCCGGCGAGGCCGAGATCCGCGCCGCGCTCGCCGGCGAGATCGCCGAGATCCTGCGCCCCGTGGCCCGGCCGCTGGTGATCGACCGCAGCCTCAAGCCGCATGTCGTGCTGATGGTGGGCGTCAACGGCACCGGCAAGACCACCACCATCGGCAAGCTCGCCCAGGCCTGGGGCGAGGAGGGGCTGAAATGCATGATGGTGGCCGGCGACACCTTCCGCGCCGCCGCCGTCGAGCAGCTGCAAGTGTGGGGCGAGCGCACGCACACCCCGGTGGTGGCGGCCCCCCCCAATGCCGACGCCGCCGGCCTCGCCTTCGACGCGCTGGTCCGCGCCCGCGCCGAGGGGGTGGACGTGCTGCTGATCGACACCGCCGGGCGGCTGCACAACAAATCCGCCCTCGTCGAGGAGCTGCGCAAGATCGTCCGCGTGCTGCACAAGCAGGACCCGGCGGTGCCCCATTCCACCCTGCTGGTGCTCGATGCCACCACCGGCCAGAACGCCCTCGCCCAGGTGGACGTGTTCAAGGAGGCGGTGGGGGTGACGGGTCTGATCGTCACCAAGCTCGACGGCTCCGCGCGCGGGGGCATCGTGGTGGCGCTGGCCGAGGCGTTCGGCCTGCCGGTGCACGCGGTGGGGGTGGGCGAGACCGCCGCCGACCGGCACCCCTTCGACCCGGAGGACTACGCCGCCGCGCTGGAGGGCACCGCCGCCTGATACCCGAGCCTCGGGGAGG
>CALNAL010000411.1 GCA_937874445.1 uncultured Acetobacteraceae bacterium
ATCTACACCTAAGCCTTCGTCGGCAGCGTCAGATGTGTATAAGAGACAGGCGTTTCGCACCAGTTGCCCCCCCCCGCGAGCCGGCCCTGGCCGGGCGCGGGGCTTGTCTCGGCTGGCTGGGGCGTGCAGGCTGGAAGGCGTATGGGCTGGGAGGCGTGAACGAGGGGGAGCCATGGCGGGAGAGATCGATTCCGGACGGCTGCTGGACCGGATCCAGCTGCTGGGGCAGATCGGGCGCACGCCGCAGGGCGCACTGGCGCGGCTGGCGGGCAGCGATGCCGACAAGGCCGGGCGCGACCAGCTTGTCGCCTGGATACACGAGGCCGGGCTGGAGGTGGCGGTCGATGCCATCGGCAACATCCACGGACTCTGGCGCCCCGACCCCGACATGGTGGCCAACCCCGTGCTCTCGGGCTCGCACATCGACAGCGTCATCAACGCCGGGATCTACGACGGCTGCCTCGGCGTGCTGGCGGCGCTGGAAGTCGTGCAGACGCTGAAGGAATCCGGCTACGTGCCGCGCCGGCCGCTGGGAGTGGTGGCCTTCACCAACGAGGAGGGCGTGCGCTTCCAGCCCGACATGCTGGGCTCGCTGGTGGCGGCGGGAGGGATGCCGCTCGCGACCGCGCGCGCGCTGAAGGCCACCGACGGGCCGACGCTGGGCGCCGAGCTCGACCGCATCGGCTATAGTGGGCCGCACGCGCCGGGCTTCCTGCGGCCCCAGGCCTTCGTCGAGCTGCACATCGAGCAGGGGCCGGTGCTGGAGGCGGAAAACCTCCGTCTCGGGGTGGTGGACACGCTCCAGGGCATCTCATGGCAGCGCATCACCATCGAGGGGACGGCCAACCACGCCGGGACCACGCCGATGCATCTGCGCCACGACGCCGGCGCGGTGGCGGCGCGGGTGATCGCCTTCCTCAACGACTTCGCGCGCGCCGGCAAGGTGGCGGTGGCGACGGTGGGGACCATCGCCTTCGCCCCCAATGCCATCAATGTCATCCCGGCGCGGGCCAGCTTTACCGTGGACCTGCGTGACCCCGACGAGACGCGGCTGGTGGAGGCCGAGCGGGCGCTGGCGCACCGCGTGGCGGCTTTGGGCAAGGTCGAGGGGGTGCGGGTGGCCAGCCAGCGCCTGGCCCGCTTCCAGCCGGTGGTGTTCGACACGGGGATCGTGGCGCGCATCGAGGCCTCCGCACGGGCGCGCGGGCTGGCGTGGCGGCGGATGACCTCCGGGGCCGGCCAGGATGCGCAGATGATGGCGCGGGTGTGCCCCTCGGCGATGATCTTCGTGCCCAGCCGCGACGGGATCAGCCACAACCCGGCGGAATTCACCGCGCCGGCGGATATCGTGGCCGGCGCCCAGGTGCTGCTCGACGTGATGCGCGGGCTCGGGG
>CALNAL010000412.1 GCA_937874445.1 uncultured Acetobacteraceae bacterium
GGAAAAGAAGCGCTTGCTTTGTGCTTGCTTATCCTGCCCCCGCGGCGCGAGGCCCCGCGGGGCGGCCCGGCTTTTCGCGGCGGCACGTTTCGGTGTATCCAGGGCGGTGTTGGCCCCATAGCTCAGCTGGATAGAGCAACCGCCTTCGACGCAGAGGAGTGCCCCGCGGGAAACTGCGGGTGCAGAACCTGTCAAATTCGGGGAACCCCGCGGCTGCGGGCAATCCCGAGCCAAGCCCGTGCCCGCGTGCTTTCGTGTGGTGCGGGAAGGTGTAGAGACCAGACGGCAGGCGCCTGTCGGCCCGCGATGGGGCCCAGGGCGAAGGGATGGTCCAGACCACGAACGCCTGTTGCCGGGTTTCCGGGGCGGGGCGGCGGCGCAAGCCGAAGTGGGATGCTAAGCGGTAGGTCGCAGGTTCGAATCCTGCTGGGGTCGCCAATCCCGATCATGATGTCTCTGTTTTCCGGGCCGGGCACGGGGGAATTTTATAATTCCTGCCGGCGTTTTCTGTAGATGATCCATTTGTTACTTTAATATTATTCTATGAAATTCATTTTCATTTTTGTCGTTTGATATGGAAATCATTTTCATCTTTACGGGATGGGCGTCCGGGAGTAGCTTGCCGGTCGACAAGAGCCCCGGAGACGAATGTTCCGGGACACGATATTCTGGAACGGGCAGGGCATTCCGGAGCGGACGGGGAGCGCCGGACGCCACCTCCAATCCCGAGGGAACCCTGTCCGGGAGGTAACGAGAATGAGACTGGCGGTGGAAGGCGACCGGGTGGCTGTCAGACGTTTCCTGTCGGGCGTGGCTGTCTGTCGTCGGTTCGTCGTGTCTTTCCGTCTTCCGCCCTCCCATATGGTGGGGCGCTACCGCACCGGGGCCCTGGGCTGATATACGTTGGCCCCGCAAACACCAAAGTCTGGAGGTTTCCATGGCTATTCGCATCGGCATCAACGGGTTCGGGCGTATCGGGCGCATGGCGTTCCGTGCCGCCGCCGCTGAGTTCCCCGAACTCGAGATCGTCGGCATCAACGATCTGCTCGACCCCGAATACCTGGCCTACATGCTGAAGTTCGACTCCGTGCATGGCCGCTTCAAGGGCGAGATCGGCGTCGACGCCGGTGCGCTGGTCGTCAACGGCAAGAAGATCCGCCTCACCGCGGAGAAGGACCCCGCCGCCCTGGCCTGGGGCAAGCTGGATGTCGATGTCGTGATCGAATCGACCGGCCTGTTCCTCACCGGCGAGTCCTGCCAGAAGCACCTCGACGCCGGTGCCAAGAAGGTGGTGCAGTCCGCCCCCTCCAAGGACGACACCCCGATGTTCGTCTACGGCGTGAACCATCAGACCTACGCCGGCCAGAAGATCGTCTCGGCGGCCTCCTGCACCACCAACTGCCTCGCCCCGGTCACCAAGGTGCTCAACGACATCTGGGGGGTCAAGCGCGGCCTGATGAGCACCGTGCACGCGGCGACCGCCACCCAGAAGACCGTCGATGGCCCCTCGAAGAAGGATTGGCGCGGCGGCCGCGGCATCCTGGAGAACATCATCCCCTCCTCGACCGGCGCGGCCAAGGCGGTGGGCAAGGTCATCCCCGAGCTGAACAAGAAGCTCACCGGCATGTCCTTCCGCGTGCCCACCTCCGACGTCTCGGTGGTGGACCTCACCGTCGAGCTGAACAAGCCGGCCTCCTATGCCGACATCTGCGCCGCCATGAAGAAGGCCTCCGAGCAGGGCCCGCTCGCCGGCGTGCTCGGCTACACCGACGAGAAGGTGGTCTCCACCGACTTCCGCGGCTGCGACAAGCCCTCGATCTTCGATGCCGGCGCCGGCATCCAGCTCGACGAGACCTTCGTCAAGGTCGTGTCGTGGTATGACAACGAGTACGGCTACACCTGCAACATGCTGCGCTTCCTCAAGCATATCGCCGGGTGATGTCACGGCCGGGGCTGGTGGCAGCGATGCCGCCAGCCTCCCCGCCGGCGAGGCGAGCCTGAGGATGCGACCTGTCTCTTATACACATCTGACGCTGCCGACGAAGGCTTAGGTGTAGAT
>CALNAL010000413.1 GCA_937874445.1 uncultured Acetobacteraceae bacterium
TTCTTTCGCTGCGGGCGATGGTGCGGGCGCACTGTCTGGCGCGGATGGGGGAGCGGGCGGCGGCGGCGCGCGCGCTGGCGGCGGCGGAGGCGGCCCTGGTTCCCGTGCCGGCGGTCGCCGTGGCGGTGGGCGGACTGCCGGGCGTGGGGAAATCGACCCTCGCGCGCACCCTCGCCCCCGGTCTCGGGGCGGCGCCGGGCGCGCTGGTGCTGCGCAGCGACGAGATCCGCAAGCGGCGCTTCGGCATGCCGCCGGAGCAGCGCCTGCCGGAGGCGGCCTATGCCGAGCCGGTGAGCCGGGAGGTGATGGCCGGGCTTTGCCGTGCCACGGGGGAGGCGGTGGCGCTGGGGCATTCCGTGGTGGCGGACGCGACCTTTCTCGACCCCGCCGACCGTGCCGCCATCGCGCAGGCCGTGCCGGGGCCGGCGCCCTTCCTCGGGGTGTGGCTGCGGGCGCCGCTGGCGGTGCTGGAGGCGCGTATCGCGGCGCGGCGGGGGGATGCCTCGGATGCCACGATAGAGGTGCTGCGGCGGGCCGCGGCCGCCTGGCCGGGGGAGGCCGCCGGACGGGGGCCGGCGGACTGGCTCGCGGTGCCCGCGACCGATGCCGCAACCGCGGCCGCACAGGTTCGCTGCCGCCTTGCCGGCAAATCGTGCTAGCACAACATCTGGAACGAAGATTTGTACCGAACCTTTCGGGGAGACAGACCATGGCCATCCGCAAGCTGCTCCTGCCCCTGACCGGCACCGCTGCTGGGGACGCCGCTCTCGCCACCGCCTCGCTGGTGGCTCATATCTGGAATGCCCACGTCACCGCGCTGCACGTGCGGGTGGACAGCCGCGATGTCGCCCCCCTGGCCGGCGAGGGCCTGTCGGGGGCGATGATCGAGGAGATGATGTCGGCCACCGAGAAGGAGAGCGCCGAGCGGGCCCGCGCCGTGCGCGCGATGTTCGAGCGCTTTGCCACCGAGCACGGCACGAAGGTGCAGGAGCCCCGCGCCGGCGTGCGCGAGCCCACCGCGAGCTTCGTCTCCGTGGTCGGGCGCGAGGAGGACGTGGTGGCCCAGCAGGCGCGCCTCGCCGATCTCACCGTGGTGCCCCATCCCGAGGCGGGCGAGGATGTCTCCTCCTCCGACGCGCTGCACGCGGTGCTGTTCGATTCCGGCCGTCCGGTGCTGATCTCGCCGCAGATTCCGCCGGCCTCGATCGGCAGCCGCGTGGTGATCGCCTGGAACGGCACCGCCGAATCGGCGCAGGCGGTTTCCGCCGCCCTGCCCTGGATGAAGCGCGCCGAGGCGGTGCGGGTGCTCTCGGCCGACGAGTACCAGCGCCGCGGTCCCGACGCCGCCCAGCTGATCGACTACCTCGCCCTGCACGACATCCGCGCCGAGGGACTGACCTTCCGCCCGATCGACCGCGAGGTGGGGGCCGGGCTGCTCAAGGCAGCGCACGACTTCGGCTGCGATCTGCTGTGCATGGGCGCCTATTCGCACTCGCGCCTGCGCCAGCTGATCCTGGGCGGGGTGACGCGCCACATTCTGGAGAACTCCGACCTGCCCGTGCTGATGAACCGCTGAGGTGTTCGGGGTCGCCGATCCGGCGGTCGAGCAGGCCGTCCGCACCTACGTCAAGCTGCTGCGGGCGACGCGCGCGGTGGTGGCGCGGGTGGAGCCGGCGCTGGCCGCCGAGGGGCTGACCCCGACCCAGCTCGGCGTGCTGGAGGCGGTGCTGCACAAGGGGCCGCTGACCCAGCGCGAGCTGGGACGCAAGGTGCTGACCTCCGCCGGCAACATGACCGACGTGCTGGACAAGCTTCAGGCACGCGGCCTGGTGCGGCGTGTCCGCGACCCTGCCGACCGGCGGGCCCTGCGGGTGGAGCTGACCGCCGCGGGGCGGACGCTGATCGAGCGGGTCTTCCCCGCCCATGCCGCCGACATTGCCGCCGCCATGGCGGGGCTGGAGGGGGAGGAGATGGCGCAACTGGAGGCGCTGCTGCGGCGGCTGGGGCGGGGCGCAGCACCCGAGCGGGGGTGTGCGTTCTCTCAGGAAGGCCACCCTCCC